>JAFTKF010000007.1 GCA_017453405.1 Clostridia bacterium | reverse complement strand
TGTTTTTGAGATCTTTGGATATATTATACTATAAAAGTGCAGGTATTGCAAGGGGCTTTTTCTGATAATTTTGTGTATTTTTGGAAATAATTGATGTAATTCACGTGTTGGAGGGAATTATGCTGTATCTGAGAACGCTGATTTTTTCTGCCGTATCGCTGGTGGTGCTCTTTTTGTTCACCAAGCTGATCGGGAAACGGCAGATGGCGAATATGAGTTTGTTTGACTATATCAACGGAATGACCATCGGTTCGATCGCCGGCGAAATGGCAACCGGTATTGAGGATAATATATGGGTCGGGATCATTGCGATGAGCTTTTACGGAGTTTCGGTGTTTGTGATCGATGTGATCGATCGCAAGTATATCCGCGCGAGGCGTTTCTTCTCGGGTACACCGACAACGCTTTACAAAAACGGTAAATTTTTGAAGGAAAACTTTAAAAAAGCGCAGGTATCCATCAGCGAATTTCAGGAAATGTGCCGCGTTGCGGGCTATTACGATATTTCCTGTATCGCGCAGGCGCAGCTGGAGCAAAGCGGCAGACTGTCGATCCTTGTCAAAACCGAAGAAGAGCCGCTGACACTGAAAAGCTTTCGTGAGATGCCGAAAAAGGCGGCGTTTGCGCCGGTCAGCGTGATCTATGACGGTGTTGTGCTGGATGACAATCTCAAAAGCGTGGGCAGGGATGACCGATGGCTTCACAAGGAACTGAAGACACAACACACAAAGCTTTCGGAGGTCTTTCTCGCGACGGTGGACGGAGAGGGTGCGCTGACTTGCTTTTTAAGCTCGGATCACTTGCGGTAGTAGCTGTAGTAGGCAACGACCGAGCGGTATTCGCCGTTATGCTCAAGATCGTGAGCAGTGAGAATGACGCCGTCACCGCTCATCAGCTCGGAGGCGGTCAGCTCGTCAATCTCGGCACGGAATACCACGATGCCTGAGGCAAAGACGATCATTTCCCCGTTGCGGATATTGAGACCGCCTTCACGACCGATGATGATCTCTTCGTTGTTGATGCGCTCACCGACATATTTGATGTGTTTGCCGTCCAGTTTTTTCGCCATTTCGCGGCGGAAGGCAACGCTGTTTTCGTTTTTGGGTTTTCTTTTGAGAAATTTGAACACAAAATCACCTCTTTACCAGTCATTTTAGCACAAATTGTGAGAAAAATCAACTTTTTTTCAAAAAGGTATTCCATTTTATTTTACTTTGTGCTAAAATTGATTGGTTGTTTAGAAATGAAGTGAAAATAAGGAAACGGAGAAACAAGCTTTGATCAGAAACGATTTGAGAAATATTGCGATCATTGCACACGTTGACCACGGTAAGACAACATTGGTCGACGAGATGCTGAAACAGGGCGGTGTATACCGCGACAATCAATCGACAACCGTGCGCGTGATGGACTCGAACGATCTCGAGCGCGAGCGCGGCATTACCATTCTTGCCAAAAATACGGCGATTCATTATAAGGATACCAAGATCAACGTGATCGATACCCCCGGTCACGCCGACTTCGGCGGCGAGGTCGAACGCATCCTCAAAATGGTTTCGGGCGTTCTTTTGTTGGTCGATGCGGCGGAAGGTCCGATGCCCCAGACCCGTTTCGTTTTGCAGAAGGCGCTTGAGCTGAATCACCGCGTGATCGTGGTGGTCAATAAGATCGACAAGCCCGATGCCCGCATTCACGAGGTTGTGGATGAGGTGCTGGAGCTTCTGATGGATCTTGACGCAACCGACGAACAGCTCGATTCCCCGATGCTGTTCTGCTCGGGCAGAGCGGGTACGGCATCCTATTCCCCCGATGAGACGGGTACAGATCTTCGTCCTCTCCTTGATACCATTCTTGAATATATTCCTGCGCCCGAAGGGGATGAAACAGCCCCCTTACAGCTTCTTGTATCCTCGATCGACTACAACGACTATGTCGGCAGAATCGGCATCGGCCGCGTGGAAAACGGTATGATCCGTGTCGGTCAGGAGGTTACGATGTGTAACTACCACAATCCCGACTATAAGAAAAAGACCAAGGTCGTCTCACTGTATCAGTTTGACGGCTTGAAGCGTGTTTCCTGCGAAAGCGCGATGCCCGGTGATATCGTTTGCTTCTCGGGTGCTGAAAATATCAACATCGGTGACACGGTTTGTGCGGTGGATACGGTTGCTCCCGTCCCCTTTGTCAAGATCAGTGAGCCGACGCTTGAAATGACCTTTATGGTCAACAACTCTCCCTTTGCGGGCAAGGAAGGTAAGTTCGTGACCTCCCGTCAGATCCGCGACCGCCTTTACAACGAGCTTCTGAAGGATGTTTCGCTTCGCGTCACCGACGGCGAGACCACCGACTGCTTCAAGGTCTGCGGCAGAGGAGAAATGCATCTGTCGGTGCTGATCGAAAATATGCGCCGTGAGGGATATGAGCTTGCGGTATCCGCACCCCGCGTGATCTACAAGGAGATCGACGGCGTGAAGTGCGAGCCGATCGAGCGCGTGTATATCGATGTTGCCGAAGAATTTACCGGCTCTGTCATTGAAAAGCTTGGCGCGCGCCGCGCAGAGCTTGAAAAAATGGAGCTTCACGGCTCGCGTATGCGCATTGAATATCTGATTCCCACCCGTTGCCTCTTTGGCTACCGCTCGAAATTTATGACCGATACGCGCGGTGAGGGCATCCTGAACACGACCTTTGAATGCTATGCGCCTTATAAGGGTGATATTGTATCGCGCTATACCGGTTCGCTTGTGGCATCGGAGGATGGCATTACGACATCTTACGGGCTTTACAATACGCAGGAACGCGGCGATATGTTCGTTACCGTGCAGACCCCCGTTTATGAGGGTATGATCGTCGGTGAAAATCCCAAGATTGGGGATATTACCGTCAATCCCTGCAAGACCAAGCAGCTCACCGCCATCCGCTCCAAGGGTGCGGATGAAAAGCTGATCCTGACACCTCCGCGCCTGATGTCGCTGGAGGAGGCGATCGAATACATTGCCCCCGATGAGCTGATCGAAGTGACCCCCAAGAGCATCCGTCTGAGAAAGACGATCCTCAATACCGCCAACCGCCTCAAAGCGCAGGCAAAGCTCAAGAATTCGTGATGAAAAACCTGCCGCTTGGCAGGTTTTTTTACTTGTCAAGCGGGGATTTTTGTGCTATAATGATCAAAAATAAGAAAAGAGAATGAGAGAATGAAGATAAAAGCGGTTTTATTTGATCTCGATGGAACACTGCTTCCGATGGATCAGGATACCTTTGTATCCACCTATTTCGCCGCCCTTGCCGATAAGCTGGCTTCCTACGGCTATGACAAAGAAACGCTTGTCGCGGTGATCTGGAAGGGCATGAAGGCAATGATGAAGAATACCACAGAAGAGCGAAACGAAACCCTCTTCTGGCGTGAATTTTCGGCGGTCTACGGCAATACAGGACTTTGCGATTCGGCGCTGTTTGATGAATTTTATGAAAAGGATTTTCCCAAGGTGAGGCGGGCAGTGGGCTTTGCGCCCGAAGCCAAACAGACGGTGTCACTGGTTAAGGCGCTCGGATATCGTGCAGTCCTTGCGACCAATCCGATGTTCCCGAAGGCGGCAACCTATCAGCGTGTCGGCTGGGCAGGGCTTTCGCTCGATGACTTTGAGATGATCTCGACCTATGAGGACTTTACGCGCTGTAAGCCGAATCCCGAATATTTTACCGAGCTGCTCGGAAAGCTTGGTCTTTCGCCCGACGAGGTCGTGATGGTCGGCAACGATGCGTATGAGGATATGGCGGCGGCAAAGCTTGGAATCCCCGTCTTTCTTCTGACACACAGTCTGGTCAATCGCAAGGAGATCCCCCTTGACGAGATCCCCCACGGTGGCTTTGACGAGCTTGCCGAGTGGCTGAAATCGTTCGGATAATTCTTGTACCTGTGCTGTGACACTGCGTGCTAAACCACATCCATAAAAGCAAAAGAGCAAGCGTAAAAGGCATTTTTCCTTTTACGCTTGCTCTTTTTTGGCTGTATTCTTAGGATTTTTTGTGGATTTGCTTGATAAATTCACCGAAATAATCTTCTTCCGCTTGGTGTCTTGT
>JAFTKF010000113.1 GCA_017453405.1 Clostridia bacterium | reverse complement strand
GTTTCTACTGTCCTCTTGCGGTATTATGTTTCCGTGCCATAACTCTTTTATCATACTTTTCATGTGTTGTACCTCCTGTTAGCACAACAACATACCACAGAAAAGAGAGGAAGTCCAGCACTTTCTCGAAAATAAAAATACTTTTTTCGCCGGGCGTTTTCTTTGCTTACAGCGATGCAAATTTTGCGTATTGAAGAAGCCGATTATATTCCCATTCTGTATTGACTATCAGAAGAAAATGTGCTATAATGCTATCGGTGTCGCAAGACACTCGGAGAGTGCCATATACGGTGGCGGTTGCTATGGCTCTTTTTGCGGGGATCATCTCTGCCTTTGTGGATAATGTCGCAACGGTTTTGATGATTGCGCCCGTAGCACTTGAAATATGTAAAAAGCTGAAAACAAATCCCATTCCGTTCATTATCGCGATTGCGGTTTCGTCAAACCTGCAAGGCGCCGCCACACTGGTCGGCGATACCACGGCGATCATGCTTGGTTCTGCGCTTGATATGAGCTTTACTGACTTTTTCTGGTACAAGAGCAAACCCGGTATGTTCTTTGCCGTAGAACTTGGAGCCGTTCTTTCCGCGCTGATCATCGCGTTTTTGTTTTGAAAAGAAAAATCTCCCATTTCCAAAACCAAGGAGCGTACCAAGGTCACGGATTTCGTTCCCAGCATACTGCTGCTTGGAACGGTCGTGCTGCTGATCGGTGCTTCCTTTATCCCGAACAAGCCGGATATCGCCAACGGGCTCATTTGTTGCGGTTTGCTGTTGATCGGTCTTATTTATAGCTTCGCACGCAAAAAGAAGGCATCTGCACTGATTACACCGTTAAAGGAGATCGATTTTCAAACGATCGGTCTTTTGCTTGGGCTTTTCCTGATGATTGGCGGCATTGCCGAGCAAGGTGTCATCGATGCCGCTGCAGGGATTCTTGCCCAAATGGGTGGAGGCAATCTGTTCTTGCTTTATACCGTTATCGTATGGGCATCTGTTCTGATTTCTGCGTTTATCGATAATATTCCGTATGTGGCAACGATGATCCCGGTAATTGCAGGGCTTGCCTCTGCGTTGAATGTAGATCCCACCGTACTGTATTTCGGTTTGCTTTCCGGGGCAACGCTTGGTGGCAACTGCACACCCATCGGCGCTTCTGCTAACATTACGGGGATTGGTATTCTTCGCAAAGAAGGCTACACAGTAAAAAACAAGGATTTCTTCAAGATCGGTATTCCATTTACATTGTCCGCCATTATTCCGTCATATGTCTATTTGTGGTTGATGTATGGCGTGTAATTTCAAAAAAGCGTCTTGCGCCACTTGGGCGTAAGGCGCTTTTTATACTCCGTATTTGATTTTGATCCTTTGCAATTTATCACCAAAAGGTTTGGATAAAAAGAACAAAAACAAGAAATTGGATATTGAATATAAGACTGTATGAGGAATTGCCGTTACGATTGCAGAAAGATATAAGGTCATATCAAATCCGTCATTGTACCAAAGCACAGTCCACACGTCCATGACTGCCGAGAAGGCAACACCCGAAAGCACGCCAAATATCAAAAGAAAAACTTTGCTTTTTTTCAGCGGATGCGCAAGAAATCCCGCAATCAGTCCTATAAATCCCCACGCAAGCATCTGAAAAGGAGTCCACGGGCCTTGCCCGAAATAGAAGTTGGAGAAAAGTGCCGAGAATGCGCCGACCATAAATCCTGCTTCACCACAAAGATAGATGGCTATGATAACCGTGAGTGCAGTAACGGGCTTGAAGAAAGGAATAAATCTTCCCGCAACCGACAGCGCAATCATCACGAAAACGATTACCAATCTTCTTGTGCCGATTTTCTTCTTCTCAAATCCTGCAATAAATAAAGCAATTGCAAGTATCGCCACGAACAGATTTGGCATTGCCGCAAGTAATATTTTGCCCTCTGCCTTTTGCTTTGCTTCCTTACTGAGTATCAGTTGCCTTACGTGAATATATTGGAATTTTGCATATTGGAATTTTACAACAGGGTATGAATCAACCGGAATAAAATCAAACTGACCTTTCTCGAACCATTCGGGAAGATTGGTTTCACCCAACATAAAGTCACCGACGCAGAGCCAGAAATTCACAATATCACGTTCGCTATCGGTTTCGCAGGGTGTTTCAAACAGATGACGTCTTGCCTTAAATCAGCAGCCTCAAGTTGCCTCCGTAGGCGGCGCACAGGGCAAGCTGAAAGCCTGCCGCAACCGTGGTATGAAATTCAGGCGCGTGATGAAGCAGTATTTGTGCATATTCGCCCACACGGTCAAGCTCGAAACGGTTATAGGCAATCTCTGCCGCAAAGATAGCGGCTGCTTCGGGATGCTCCGCAAGGGATTCGATTACTGCATCCGCAGTTCCGGGAGTGTGGTAAAGATCGGTAATCATAAGAGACGGACATCTGCGCGGAATCGGTTTTCCTGTCCGTTGGGGTATCACCTCATCGCCTTTGGAATACTCCGCATCGGCAGGGATCATCCAAGTACGACCCCAACGCTCTGCACCGGAGATGCGACCTTTGATACAATGATCCTGCACGGTACGATCTGAAATGCCCCATTGTTCCGCTGCCTGTTTAGTCGTAATTTTATCCATATATTTCACCTGTTTTCGTCTTCATGTTCTGCGGTCAACCGCAGGATACTCTAACTTTATTATACTGCGGTCATCCGCAAATAACAATAGGTTAATTGTAACTTTTTTGGACAAAAAATGCCCCTGCGTTGGTATTTAACCTTCGCAGGGGCGCATCACATCACACAGTTTCGCTTGGTCTTATTGAATTTTATAATAAGTTGTTTTC
>JAFTKF010000112.1 GCA_017453405.1 Clostridia bacterium | reverse complement strand
TTTATTCTTTCGGTGGATGAAAACATCATCGAAAATATTTATCTCGTCCGTAAGACGATCAGCGAAAGCTTTTTTACCAGTGTATTCATCCTTCATTTTTACGGCGGAACGGATGCCCAGCGCGAGGAGATTTTGCACAAGGTCTTCCGCTATCTCGATTCCTATCCCGTCGATTGGCAATTTTCCCTTTTTGACTACTTCGAATACCCCGAGATCAAGGTCGAAAAAATCGAAGGCAGTCTGGTTTACAGCAAACGAAATGCAAAATAAATTTTCATACAAATCCAAAGGAGAACTGTTATGGCAACACTGAAAAACTATTGTGAACAGCATAGCGTCAACCCCGAAAACGCACTGGAGATCATTGTAGGCGAAGGCGGCGGCATTCTGCCCCAGAAGATCTCGATGCAGGGCTATTTCGCTGAACTGACCGAAACCTCCCTGATCTTCACCAACGATGTTCTGAAGGTGCAGAAGGAAATCCCCTTCACCTCCTTCTCCCACGCGGAATTCGGCATCGGCTCGGCACAGCTTTGGTTGCAGTGCATCGTGGACGGCAATCCCTTCGTATTCTGTCTGCGCCGCAAGCACTGGAAATCCGAGACCGCCAAGCGTATGCTGGCAAAGATCGGCGAACAGACCGAAGTCCTCGGTATGAAGGAATACAACGGCTACACCGGAAAGCTTTTCATTTTCTATATGTGGAAGTAATAGAAGGGATACCCCGTGCATCTGCTTGATCGCAGATACACGGGGTATCCCTTTCCGGTACTTGACTTTTTCCCTGCCGTATGCTATACTGTATCTACTATATAATAAGGAATAATAAGGAGTATCACAATGAAAAAAGCTATCTCGCTTCTTCTGATCCTTTCCTGTCTTCTCGTGTTTTGCAGTTGTGCATCCACACCCGATACCTCGTCTGCCAACAAGATCGTTTACGGGGAAAAGTATATTGCTGTCGAGGATGCCGCACTGCCCGCCGAGGAACAATCCTATTACATCTTTGAAAAGGATTATGTCACCCGGTATGAATACTACAAAGACACCGTCTTCAGCAACAGCACTTCCCACTACGCCCTTACCTACAAATATGAGGTCATGAGCGAGGGCACACTTGCCTATTTCTATGATCGGGTCGTGATCTATGAGGACGATACCGTAAACACACAAGAAAAATTCAACAAACGAAACGGTATTCTGCTGTTTTCGGAAAATGTGATCGCCACCACCGACGAAGACCTCTATGTCAGAGAATCCTATCTTGAAAACGAACTCGAATATTTTGGTAAATAAAGGAGTACCGCAATGATCCGTTACGAATATCTCACCCTGCAAAGCTATTCTCCTTGCATAGGCGGCAGCTTTACCGTCTATACCGCATACGGTGCTACAGAACTCACCGCCCGAAACCTCTCTGATGCGATGACACAACTCGGCAAGGAGGGCTGGGAGCTGGTTTCTGCCACACAGTCCGAACCCGATGGCACACTCTGCTGCTTCAAGCGTGCCCTTACCTGATGCGATGAAGACCGCCTATTTTGCGGGCGGATGCTTCTGGTGCATCACGCCTTTTTTCAAAATGACAAAAGGGGTTCTTTCGGTCAGCGCCGGCTATGCGGGAGGCGACGAAGAAAACCCCACCTATCAGCTTGTCAAAAGCCAGAAAACACGCCACCGCGAAACCATCGCCGTGGTGTATGACGAAGCTTTGGTGACGTTTTCCGAGCTGTTTGAAATCTTTCTCGCGGGTGTTGATCCTTTTGACGGCGAGGGGCAGTTCATCGATCGCGGTCATTCCTACACGCTTGCCGTGTACTATACCGAAGAAGAGGAAAAGCTGTCTGCACACCGTATGATCAAGGCACTGGAAACCGAAACGATGCGCACGGTCTACATCGCCCTTGAACCCTTCAAAGCCTTTTATCCCGCCGAAGAGGAGCATCAGGATTATTACCTCAAAAACCCTGAGGCATTCGAACAGGAGCTTCGCGACTCGGGACGAAAAAAGACATAAACCCGAAAATCGCACCTCGCGTGCGATTTTCATTTTTTCTGACATTTTTTCAAAAACAGTGCGCCGACTGTAAGATTTGTCGGTTTTTTCCGTATAGATTGATGAAACGATTCCAAAAAGGGGGTGACCGTGTGCAGGACCGTGAACTGTTACAGCTTCTTGAAAGCGATGCCGAGCGCGGTATGGCTGTGCTGATTGATTGCTACGCAGGGCTTGTGTATGCCGTTATCAAGGCAAAGCTTGCGCCGCGCTATCCTGCCGATATTGAAGCGACCGTGGCAGATACCTTCAGCGATTTTTATCTGGCACTGCCGCAGTTTGACCCCTCTCGCGGCAGTATCCGCGCCTATCTCTGCACAATTGCCCGTCACAACGCCATCGACTTTCTGCGCCAACAGAACGGGCTGTTGCCGCTGGAAGAAGCACATCTTTCAGAAATCAGCACCGATGACGCTGACAAAAGTGCAAGAGAAGACCTTCTTCAGGCGATCCGGTCGATGGAAAGCCCCGACCGCGAGATCCTTTTGAGAAAGTATTACCTCGGCGAAAGCAGCAAGGCGATTGCGAAAGCACTCAAAATGACCCCAAGTGCCGTCGACACCCGCGCCCACCGCGCCATACAAAAGTTAAAAAAGCAATTCGGAGGTAGTGTATGAACCGTCGTCTTTCCCAACTGTTTGATACCTTGAACGCACAAGAGCTGGACACGCTTCTTGACGGCGTTCAGAATCCGTCAATCGATAAAAACACAAAAAAACGCATTCGCAAAAAAGCCCTTGAAAAAGCGGCGATTCCTCAACGCGGAGCAGAACGCCGTCGGTGGCGGCATCTGAAGACATTCCTTCCCCTGAGTGCCGCCCTTCTTCTTGTCATCACCGTCGGGATCGGAGCGTTTGCCGCCGAACAAAAGGAATACCGCGAAGCGCTGTTCTTCTTCGAAGCCCACGACCTTCCCTACGACAGCCTCACGCGAAGCGAGATCAAGGAGATCTACCGCGACATTACCGAAGAGCGATTTGTCTATGATAAGACCGCCGATGTCATCGGGCAAGGAATGATCAAGAATTCGGTAGACGGCTATGAGATCATCCCCGATACTCCCTCTCCCGAGGAGATCAAAGTCCTCTGGCAAAGGCTGAGTGAAGCACTGAAAAATCCCGCCACACCCGAGGGCATCCGTTATGCCTACCGCAACGAATATGTCAACACCAAGCCCGACGGCACGGGAATTCAGGTATTCGATCGGGCATATTTTGAAATTTTTGATGGCGAGACCCTGATCTCCTCCACGGTCATCACCGATTTCTATATCGATTCCTTTGTCACGGTATCGGACGGCGTTCTGGTATACGGTGCCACCGACCGCAATTCCTCCCTTCAGACAACCTACGCCCATATTGCCAAGATCAATAATAACGGCAAGCTGGAATGGCAAAGGGCACTTTCGGGTGACTATCATACTGAATTTGTCGTTGCGGCGTTGGAAGAAAAAAGCGGCAACTATGCCGTCTTTTTCCGCGGTGATTTTGTCAATCTCGGCTTTGTCCGCTTGGGAAAAAGCGGCAAGGTTCTGACTCAAAAAATAACCGAGATCGGCAACTACGGCGTCTCGCGTGCCAAAGAAGTGGAAAACGGCTTTCTCTTACAGCTTTGGAGCGCTTGGACGGGTGAATATGCCAAGATTCTGAAGGTTCTCCCCGACGGTACGGTCAGCGAGTCTTATTCCTATACACACCCAACCGAGAAATATTTCATCACCGATTTCATCGAATTTAACGGCAAGATCTATCTTTCCGCCTACGCCACACCCAAGGACACTTCCCCGATGCATGATTATGCACACAGTGCCCCTGAATGGGATACCTCGGATCGCGGCTGTTTCCGAAGCGAAGGACTCAACGCTGTCGCAAGAGAAAGCCACACCGCTTACCTGCTTGTCTGCAACAAAGGTACGGGCACTCCCGAGGAATTCTATTCGGTCAAGGCTTCGCGCGACGGTTTTCTGTCGGTTGACGAAAACGGAAATCTCGTCTGGCAGGTCGGGCAGATCCTCTCGGTCTACTATTCCCCCGCAACCAGCTCCTTCACCTTTGCCGGCACTTCGCGCATCATCGAATATACCTTCAGCCCAAGCGGCACGCTCCTGCAAGAAGAAAAAAACAAAGGCTTCATTTCCTTCAGGGAGTAAGCCCCCACCGCATCTTGACAAGGAAGCTTCGCTGTGCTACAATGATACCGATCCGATAGTATTATTTTGCGATTGAGAGGTATCTATGAAAAACCGATTCCGCGACGCGCTTTACACACTGCTTGCGATCCTTATTTTGCCGCTGTTATTCATCTGCTTGCTGTTTGCCGTGCTGATGACCCCGATCGATCTTATCCGCTACCGCCGCTCGCCCTATTTCAAGGCATTTCGCAAGCGCTATACCTTTATGGTCTGTTACAACGATACCTATCGCATTTACAACGAGATCGTCAAGCGCGAAATTCCCGATATTGTCTATCTGCCCAAAGATACGCCCGAGCCGGAGGGATATCTGATCCTCTCGGATCTTCTGATCGTTCACAATCTGACGCTGACCTTTGATCCCGAAACTGAAGCCTTCGCTCCGACCGATTATGAAGAGGATACGCCCCCAACCCTTGAAGAGCTTGCCGACCGCTATCTCACCGCCGCGAGAAACGATCTTCCCGATCGCACCCTTACGCGCTGTGTCTTTCTGTTTGACACCGAATCTGCCGACACCAAAGCCGTCGCGCTTGCCTGCAGTAACCCGATGCTGCAAGGCTACTGCGGTGAACGCGAGCGCTACCTTGCGCTATTTGAGCTTGTCGAAGCCGAAAATAACCGTCAATAACCTCCCAAAAAGGGTACTGTTTTCCTGAAATCAGTACCCTTTTTGTATTGTTTTATGAAAACCCGGCCGAAAAAGACGGGAATTTGTACGCTTTATTCCTTGACAAGAGCGAAAAGCCGTGCTACAATGAAGAAAAGTTGAATGCCCAAAGGAAAGCGAGGCCTTCTATGATCCTGACCATCGATATCGGCAACAGTCATATTATGCTCGGCGGCTTTTTGAAAAACGAGCTTTGCTTCGTTTCGCGCATATCCACCGATCTTGCAAGAACCGAGGATGAATACGCCTGCCGTTTTCTGGAGGCGCTGACCCTGCACGGCATCAACAAGCACGCGATCACAGGGGCAATCGTTGCCTCGGTCGTACCGCCTTTGAATGCCACCGTCCGCCAAGCCATCCGCTTTGTTTTCGGTGTTGACCCCTTATTTGTCGGTCCGGGCATCAAAAGCGGCATCAGTAT
>JAFTKF010000111.1 GCA_017453405.1 Clostridia bacterium | reverse complement strand
GATGCTTCTCTTTTCATATGTGCCCGACTCCAGCGGATAATAAACAAACGAGGTGATAGGATAGCGGCTTAAGATCGTGGTGCCGTATTGACCGCCCTGAAAATCAATAGCAGGTGTAAATTTGGACTCAAATCCCAACGCCTGTCCCAACATTGCCGCGATGTCACGACCGCCGGAGCGCTTGGCATTGACATCGACCTCTTGAATGCCTATGATATCTGCGTCGCATGCCAGAATAGATTGAACCAGACGCTTCATATCATAATCAACCATACCCGCATGCATGATGTTATAGCTTGCTACTGTAATCTTCATAAACCAATCTCCTTATTAAGAGGATAATATATGTAAGATATTATATCACATGAAACGGTTAAAATCAAGTAAAATTCCGTCAAGCAGTCCTCAATTCATCCCAAGCATGCATTTTTCCCGTGTTTTTTTCACTTTTCTGCAAATGCCTGTTTACAGAACGGGCAATACGTGGTAAAATAATAGGAGTAAATACGCCACAAGAAAGGATCGGAGTTTTCATGAGCGGAGATGTCTGTAAAACCGTTGCTGTCTACACACTGGGATGCAAGGTCAACCAATACGAAAGCGAGGCAATTCTCGAAGCCTTTGAACAGCGCGGCTTTATTCCTGCCGCTCCCGAAGATGTTTGCGACGTCTATGTCATCAACACCTGTACCGTGACAGCGGAGAGTGATCGCAAAGCCCGACAGTTTATTCGACGTGCCATTCACCGCAATCCGAACGCCTGTATTTTGGTCACGGGATGTCTGGCGCAAACCGCCCCCGAAAACATTGCCGCGATCGCAGGTGTAGACTTTATTTGCGGCAATGCCGACAAAATGAGCGTCGTTGAGGCGGCAGAAGAATTGCTCCGAAAAGCTGAAAAAGCACACGAGACCGTCATCCATGTCAATTCCTTGGAGGGCGCAGGCTTTGAACCGATGTGCATTACGCGTTTCGACCGTACACGCGCCTATGTCAAGATTGAAGACGGATGTGAAAGTCGCTGTACTTATTGCATCATTCCCGAGGCACGCGGAAAGATCCGCTCCAAACCGATTCCCGAGGTGTTGGATGAAGTACGCGGGCTGATTGCAGGAGGCTGTCGCGAAGTCGTCCTGACAGGAATCGAAACGGCATCTTACGGCAAGGATCTCCATGATTCTTCTCTCGCGGAATTGCTGATCGCCATTGACCGATTGGAAGGTATCGGGCGGGTACGGTTGGGATCGCTGGATCCTTCTCTGCTCAAGCCCGCGTTCGTCAATGCCATTGCCCCACTCCGCTCTCTTTGCCCGCATTTTCACATTTCGATGCAGAGCGGAAGCAGCAGTGTATTGGCGCGTATGAAACGCAAATATAATGCAGATCAAGCATTGGCAGGCATGCAACGTCTGCGCGAAGTCATGCCACAGGTTCAATTCACGACCGACATCATTGTGGGCTTCCCGCAGGAGACCGAAGAGGAATTTGAACAAACGCTGGATTTTGTCAAGAAAGCCGGTTTTCTGATGATCCACGTCTTCCCGTACTCCAAACGCCGGGGTACACCTGCCGCCATCATGAGCGGTCAAGTCCCCGAGGATGTCAAACGCCGCCGAACGGCGACCTTGATTGCACATGCCGCTGAAATCCGTCGCGATATTCTGCAGCGCTTGATCGACGAGGGCGAAGAACATACTGTACTGTTTGAATCCTTTGAAAACGGTCGTGCATGGGGGCACACATCGAACTTTATCGAGGTCGCCATCGACAGCGACAAGCCGCTCCACGCGCAGACCCTTCCTGTCCGTCTGTACGCAACAGACGGGACACGGTGTTTCGCAAAACCAACCGTATCTTGATTCGATGAGATGAAGGAGTAACCAATATGACAGAAAATATCCACGAATCGTTGAAAGAACAGCCTATTCCGAGCTTTATGTCCATGCCCAAAGAGGAATTGGAAACGCTCGCAAAAGAAATGGCATTGCATATGTCCGTCAGAGATCTGACCTATTGTCAAAATCAATACCGTCTGCGGGAACGCCGCGATCCGAGCGCAGAGGAGTTGGCTCTGCTGGATACGCTGTGGGTACGGCGCACCGATAAGATCGAGCACTACGGACTTCGCACATTTTATACCTCCGATCCTTTGATCGCGGAAACCTATGCCGATCTGATCAACAAAGCATCCCATCTGCGGCGCGAGAATCGCCCCTATACACCGAATGAGTTAAGCGGCGTGTTGACGCACACACTGGCACAAGCCGGCAAAAAGCCGTCGGTGCCGACGCTGTGTACAGGCGAAGATGCTGCGCTTCGTTTGCTTGCAGACGGACATGTCGGATGTGAAAGCGCCGTTATGACAAACATTCCCGCTTTGATCGGGCACCCGATTCCGCGAAAAAAAATGTCGGGAAAGCTTCCTCAAACCAGTGACCAGCTGCTTCTGATTTTGCCCAATGGATTGACGCCTACCGCATTCGCATCTGCAGTTGCCGCCCTTCCCTTGCCCGAATCGGTAAAGATCGTTGCCATCGGCTCTCAAGGGCTGTTCGAAGCGCTGCTGACATGGGACGGTGTTTATGTCGTTCAAGCGTATCTTCCCGGTGTTTCCGAAAATGCACCGCTATCATCGTTGGT
>JAFTKF010000110.1 GCA_017453405.1 Clostridia bacterium | reverse complement strand
TGTACCGTATGCCGAAGCAAAACAAGGTTTACACTCCGGACGAGCTTTTCAAATATTACGAAACATTGTGTATGAATTATCCCATATATTCGCTGGAAGATCCGTTTGGAGAAGAAGATTTCGAAAGCTTTTCGTCATTTACAAGAGCACACCGCGAACTGCAGATCGTCGGGGATGATTTGTTTGTCACTTCCGTCAAGCGTATTCAAAAAGGTATTTCACTGGGCGCCGCCAACGCCGTACTGATCAAACCCAATCAGATCGGAACACTGTCGGAAACGCTTTCAGCGATTGCAAGTGCTGTACAAGGTGGCTACAACACTGTGATCAGCCACCGCAGCGGCGATACGACCGACACCGCCATTGCCGATCTCGCGGTTGCACTGAATGCGGGACAAATTAAAACCGGAGCACCCTGCCGCGGAGAACGGATTGCCAAATATAACCGCCTTCTTGAAATTGAAGAATATCTCGGTGCGTTCGCGCAATACGGCAAGGTGTCATAAGCGCCTTATCAATTTTTCTTTTTATGATTCTTTCCAAAATTCTCAAAATGCAGTTGACAAGACTCCTATTATGTGATAAGATGTAATAAAATAATAGAGGAGCAATATGTCAAGAGTCATTTCGCCTACCCAAACACTCTGCGTTGCGAAATAAAAGGGGCTATTGCCGAAGGTCGTTATCCGGCAGAGAGCAGGAACAAGGATCTTAAGATCTTGCCTGTTACGGTAACGAACCTGGTTGCACAAATAAGATTTGTGTGACTGTCGCTATAAAGCGGAGAGCTATTGTATAAGAACATCGCACCCGTATGCGGTTGTCTGATTGCGATAGCTGAAGTTTTCAGCTATTTTTTATTTTGGAAAGGATTATTTACATGAGCAAGAAAAGAGTTTTTGAAGGCGCGGCAACCGCGCTGATTACCCCGTTAACAGAAAACGGCATTGATTACGATGCGTTCGGAAAGCTGATCGAATGGCAGATCAATTCCGGTATTGATGCACTTGTTATTTGCGGCACGACCGGCGAAGCATCCACTCTCAACGACGAGGATCACATTTCCGCCATTGCATATGCGGCAAAATGCATCAATAAACGCGTTCCTCTGATTGCGGGAACGGGTAGTAACGATACTGCACACGCAATTAAACTGGCTACACTTGCCGAAAAAGCAGGCGCTGATTCCCTGCTGGTTGTTACCCCTTATTACAACAAAACCTCTCAGCGCGGCTTGATTCGTTATTATACCGACATTGCCAATGCGGTTTCGATCCCGATCATTTTGTACAATGTTCCTTCCAGAACTGGAGTTAATATCGAACCCGCCACCTTTGCGGCTCTGGCTGACCATCCCAATATCGTCGGCATCAAAGAAGCAAACGGCAATATTTCCAAAATTATTGAAACAATGGCTCTCGTTTCGGGAAAGCTTGATCTGTACTCCGGAAACGATGACCAGATCGTTCCCCTTCTTTCTCTTGGCGGATGCGGCGTTATCTCTGTGCTTTCCAATCTTCTTCCCGCAGAAACCTCCGAGCTTTGCAAAACCTTTTTCAAAGGCGATGTAAAAAAGAGCGCTCAGATGCAGTTCCGTTATCTGAAGCTGATCAATGCACTTTTCTCCGATGTCAACCCGATTCCCGTAAAGGCGGCAATGGCAGCAATGGGCTATTGCGAGGACTATCTGCGCGCACCTCTTTTGCCTATGGAGGAATCCGCAAAAGCCAAGCTTCTCGATGCTATGCGTGAGCAAGGCATCAATGTCTGATCTTACGGAAAGGATCTTACAAAATGAAGGTTATCATAAACGGTGCCCTTGGCAAAATGGGCATCGAAATTACTAAGCTTGTATGCGAAGGCTATTATAACACCTCTCTTGCTGCGATGGTTGATATTCATGCACAGCCCGGCGATAACGCCTATACTTCGCTTGACGACTTCCGCGGAGAAGCTGATGTTATTATCGATTTCTCGCATCATTCCGCAGTTTCCACTCTACTTCCCTACGCAATCAACCACGGCATTCCCGTAGTTATCGCTACGACGGGACACACCGAAGAGGAAAAAGCTCTGATGCAATCTGCCGCGCGCATCATCCCCATTTTTCATTCTGCCAATATGTCGCTCGGCGTCGCTACGCTGACATCTCTTGTCAAAACAGCGGCAAAGCTCTTCCCCGATGCCGATATCGAAATTGTGGAAACCCATCACACTAACAAGCTGGATGCTCCCAGCGGAACCGCTTTGATGCTGGCAAATGCAATTCGCGAAGTACGCCCCGATTCCTATATCAACTGCGGAAGAAGCGGCATGGGAAAACGTGATAAAAACGAGATCGGCATTTCCGCTTTAAGACTGGCTAATGTCGTCGGTGAGCACGAAGTTATCATTGCTACTGGTACACAAACATTGACGCTGAAGCATCAGGCACACAGCCGCTCATTATTCGCCGAAGGTGCTGTCGCCGCCGCTGATTTTATTAAAAGCCGCACGCCCGGATTCTATACCATCTCCGATATGGTATCGATGTAACTCTTGAACGACAAAACAAAGGACATATCAATTATGCTGTATCCCTATCTTTCCACCAACGAAAACGGACATCTCACCATTGCAGGACACGACACGGTATCACTGGCACAAAAGTACGGCACCGCGCTCTTTGTCCTGAATGTTGATCGATTGCAGGAAAATTGCCGCATTTACGTGGATACGTTACGTGAATGCTTCGGTGACAATGCTATGCCGCTCTTTGCATCCAAGTCTCTTTCCTTTACCGGTATCTACACACTGATGAATCGGTTTGGAATGGGAACTGATATTGTATCCTGCGGAGAGCTTTACACCGCTAAAAAAGCAGGTTTCCCATTGGAGAAAGCATTCTTTCACGGAAACAATAAAACCGATTCCGATATTGCCTATGCACTGGATAACAAAATCGGATATTTCGTTGTCGATAACGAAGATGAACTCCTCCGTCTTTCCGCGATCGCCAAGGAATACGGTATTACACAAAAAATACTTCTCCGCATTACACCCGGAATCGATCCTCATACGCACAAAGCTATTGTAACAGGAAGCGTAGATTCCAAATTTGGAAAAGCTATCGAAACCAATCAGGCGTACGAAATTGTCGAATTGGCACTTGCGCTTGACAATATCGAACTTTGCGGTTTCCATTGTCATATCGGATCACAAATATTTGAATGTCAGCCGTTCTGCGATGCTTCCGATTGTATGCTTGCCTTTATTCACGAAGTAAAAAAACGCTATCACTATGAAGCAAAAATGCTGAATTTAGGTGGCGGATTTGGCGTTCGCTATGTCGAAAGCGATCCCGAGGTAAACATCGCCGATAATATCCGCGCTGTAGCGGCACACGTAAAAACGAAATGTCAGGAATACGGATTGTCACTTCCCTATATCTTAATGGAGCCCGGCAGAAGCATCGTTGCCGACACGACGGTTACGCTTTATACGGTCGGTTCGGTTAAAGAGATCACGGGATTTCGCAACTATGTTTCGGTGGATGGCGGTATGACCGACAATCCTCGTTATGCGCTGTACCAATCTGCCTATACCGTACTTACCGCTAACCGGATGAACGAAGAAGCTGATTATGCCTGCACAGTTGCCGGTCGGTGCTGCGAAAGCGGCGATTTAATTCAGGAAAATGTTATGATCGCCAAGCCCGAGAGGGGCGATATTCTGGCGGTTCTGACGACGGGGGCTTACAATTATTCTATGGCTTCCAATTATAACCGCCTGCCCCGCCCTGCAATTCTTCTGGTTGGAAACAACTATGAAAAGCTTGCTGTTCGTCGTGAAAGCTTTGAAGACCTCTGCCGCCTTGATCTTGATCTGTAAGGAGACTGTATGAAAATCGTCATTACCGATGCGCAAACCGTTACCAAAGGTGATATCAGTTTAGACTCTCTGAAAGAGTTTGGCGAATTGATCGTATACCCGCTAACAGCAGAAAATGAATTGATCGAACGTCTTGCCGATGCCGATGCTGTTCTCTGCAACAAATCACGGATCACACGCGAAGTAATCGAAGCGTGTCCTAAGCTGAAATACATCGGATTGTTTGCTACAGGATATAATAACATCGATATCGTTGCCGCTCGCGAGCACGGCGTTACTGTGTGTAATGCCGGTAGCTATTCAACAAATTCCGTTGCCCAGCAGGTGTTTGCATTCATCCTTCATCACAGCACAAACGTAGCAAATTACGACAACTTTGTTCAAAAAGGTAGTTGGATTTCAAGTTCCACCTTTTCCCCCTTTGTCTTTGATATGCGCGAGCTTTCAGGAAAAACACTCGGCATATTCGGTTTCGGAAGCATCGGAAAAGCTGTTTCCAAAATTGCACAAGCTTTCGGAATGCGTGTCATCGTTACAACGCGCACCGAACGTGAAACGGATAAAACCGCTTACGGAATTACGTATGTGGATTTTCAATCGCTTCTCTCCGAGTCCGATTATCTTACCGTCCATTGTCCTTTAACCGCAGAAACCGAAGGACTGTTTGATCGAGCCGCTTTCGCATCAATGAAAAAAGGTGCCTATTTTATTAACACCTCCCGCGGCTCTGTTCTGGATGAATCCGCACTCGCCGATGCCGTTCGCAGTCGCCATTTGTCAGGCGCAGGTGTCGATGTGCTGGCAGTCGAACCAATGCAAGACCACTGCCCTCTTCTCGGTGTTGACGGCATCACCATAACCCCTCATGTCGCGT
>JAFTKF010000109.1 GCA_017453405.1 Clostridia bacterium | reverse complement strand
GGACAGTCGGGGACGCCTGTACCTGCCGATACATTTGATTTTTTCTTTTCAAAACCAAGGGCATTGAATCATCGTCGATAAGGAAATTTGACAAGAAACAGCTTCTTATTTTATTATACAAAAAAATGTGTGGTTTTGCAAGAGTTTCTTGACACGTTCGGGAGGATATGGTAAAATAGGGTAGGAAAGGCGGTAGGATACAATGACATTTCGCAATCACAAAAAAATATATCGCATCTCGTTGTCGGCGCTTTGTATGGCGCTTGGTTTGGTGCTTCCGTTTTTGACAGGGCAGATTCCCGAGATCGGCAATTTGCTGCTTCCGATGCACCTGCCCATCTTTTTGTGCGGCATTTTATGCGGCATCGGATACGGTGCGGCGGTGGGTTTTGTCACGCCGCTTTTGCGCTCGCTTTTGTTTTCGCGCCCGATTCTGTATCCTGCGGCGGTTTCAATGGCGTTTGAGCTTGCCGCTTACGGTGCGCTGGTGGCGCTGTTTGTCAAGCTGTTGCGCCGAAAGACCGTGCTCAGGTTATATGCTTCGCTGATCGCGGCGATGCTTGGCGGAAGAGTAGTATGGGCAATCACGCGGATCTTTCTGCTGGCACTTGACGATATTCCGTTTTCCTTCGCGATCTTTTTCAGCGAGGGCTTTGCCACGGCTTTGCCGGGTATTTTAATCCAACTGGTTTTGGTGCCTGCGTTGGTGGTTGCCATTGATCCGGAATACCGCAAGGGTTTTGGAAAGAAAAAGCAACCAATGGTTGCGAAAATGACGGTGGAAGAGGCTGTCGAGACGCTTGTGCAGAGAATTATAGCGGCAAAAGCCAACAAAACGCAACTGATTGTTGCGATTGACGGGCGTGCGGCATCGGGAAAGACCACGCTGAGTCAGGCGGTATCCGCCAAGCTTTGTGAATGCGGGCTTTTGCACAGTGTGATTCACACCGACGATTATCTGTTGCCCTTCGATCGGCGTACCGAAGCGCGTATGGCAGAGGTAGGCGGTCATTTTGATTACGAACGGCTGGCATCCGAGGTCGTATTGCCGTTTGAACAAGGAAATGCCATCACCGTCAGGCGCTTTTCCTGCGCGGACGGGGAAATCCTTGACGGAATCACGTTGCCGATCAGCCCGATTCTGATCGTAGAAGGGGCGTACAGTATGCACCCGAAGCTCGGTTTGCCGTATGATCTTTCTGTGTTTTGCGAGGTCGATCGCGAAATACAGCGCCGCCGTGTCAAAGCGCGCGATCCCGCACGAGCAGAGGCGTTTTTCAGCGAATGGATTCCGCGGGAGGAGCGGTATTTTGCCGCCGTTCGCCCCGATCTTTCAGCAGATCTCCGCATGGTGATCGGCAACTGACAGTTGACATTAAAAAGCACCATCCTTTTGCGTTGTCCGTCAAGGACACGGTACAAGGACGGTGCTTTTTTGTATGGCTACTGCCTATTTTTATTGTGATTCGATGGCTTTTTGTAAAAATTCGACCCAATTGTCAACCGTGCCAACGGCGGTGTTCAGGCAGAGATCGTAGCAATTGATATCGCCCCACGCCTGTCCTGTGAAGAAGCGGTAGTATTTGCGGCGCGCTTTGTCCTCTTTCAGGATGCGTTTCTCCATCTCTTTTTCGGTGATACCTTGTTCATCGGGGCGAAGATTTGCCATACAGCGCTCCACGCGGCGTTCCATAGGGGCGTAGACAAAAATGCGCAGTGGATGCTGTTCGCGCAGGATATAGTCGGCGCATCTGCCGACAATGACACAGTTTTCCCGCGCGGCGATCTCGCGGATCACACGGCTTTGCGCGAAAAAGACCGTATTGCTGAGATTGAAATGCGGATCAAACGCCATATGAAAGGTTGAGCCGGAGGAAACGGGATAAAATGCGGTCGGCTTTTGGTCGAGAAGTTGTTCCACATAGTCCTCCGCAAGGTCGGTTTGCTTGGCAATCTCGGTGATGATCTCGCGGTCATAATAAGCAAAGCCCAGTTTTTTGGCAAGCTCTTTCCCCAAGCGTCTGCCGCCCGAGCCGAACTGTCTGCCGATCGTGATGACTTTCATAATACGCCACCTTTCTTGAAAGCTGCGGTTGGATTTATGCCTACAGTATACCACAAACGGTGCTTTTTGTCAAGCGACAAGCGCGGTGGCTATTCGTTTAGGAGAATTTTGCCCGGTTTAGGAATCGTCAAAACCGGTGAAACTGCATTTTTGTCGGTCTTAGAACCGACAAAATGATAGAAAATGAACATTGGCTTGGTGTGGGAGAGCGGGAAGAGACGATCAACCAAGAAGAATGGTAGGGAGTATGGCATCGGTGCCTTCGAAGTCGGTGGCGCTTGGATCGAGTGCGAGACAGGCGGTTTTTTCGATGCCGTTCACGGTGACACTGTCGGGGATGTATCCGCAAAGCAAGGTCTCTCCTGTGACGCCCGAGGTGGGGATAAAGCGTATTTTCTTCATCATACGCGGTGAAATGCTGTCAGCGGAGAGGATCGAATGAAAAAACACATGTTTGAGGCTGTGGGGGAGGATATCCTCCATAGCCTTTTTGGTGAGGACGATGACGGGCAGGCGTGTCAGTGGCTCTTCCAGAAGATTGCCGCTGTCGCAGAGCGCGGTGAGTGTGACGGTCTTGCCGTTGGCGCTGACAGCGATTGCGACGGTTTGGGTGTTCAGTGTTTTTTGCGAGAGCTTACCCCACAAAAAGGCAAAGAGGGCGGCAAAGAGGGCAGTCAGGGCGACGAGCCACAGGGGCAGATCGGAATACACGGTTTCGGGAGAGCCGTTCAGCATAATATCCTGCGAGGACAAAAGCTTGCCGATGGCGTAATATACCGCAGTCATCACGCCGCCCAGTGCAAAGGAGATCCCGAAAAAGAGAAGACTTCCTTTGAAAAGCTGTGAAAAAGAGCGATAGGGAAAGGCAATGCGAACGAGAAGCAGCGGTGTGAGAAGTGTGCCGACGGTTTCAACAGTTGGGGGCAGGAACAAAGCGGCAAGGGCATACAATCCGCCGAGAACGGCGGCAAGGCTTTCGCGGTGCCATCTGCCTTTTTCGTGTGTCAGCCTTCTGACAAGATACAGCCCGAGAAAATCCATACTGAAGTTGATGAGGAAAAACACATCCCCGTATATGACACGCTCCATACGATCACTCCTTTTGCTGAGATACGATAGTATACCATAAAAAAGGCGTGAATTTTGTTGAATTCGGGTCGGGAAGAGCGCCAACTGCAAGGAACGCCCTCGCGAGAGAGCTGAGCGTTCGGGCTACTCTCTGCACATTTTATCGTTATATGATTCCGCGCTTTTTTCAGCATACAACAAACCCCGACAGCGTTTCAAACATCTGTCGGGGTTTATGTTCCGCGAAGTCATTTTTGCGTTTTCATAGGGAGACCTGCGGTCTTTTGGGGCGAGCGCCGGTCGCCCCTCTTTTGGCGTCCTTTCTTTTTATTGGATAAGGGTGGGGTATCGATTGTTATTCAGATTGACATTTTGGTAACTCCACACGGTCTTATCCCATTTGAGCGAAATGGAGTAGAAATTCGCTGAGCTGAGCGAGGTCTTCGACATAGGCGTTGCAAAGGTAGCGGCAGAGCGTCCTGTCAGTGTGATGGTTTCATCCTTGTAGCAGTTCTCAATCGTGCCCTTGTCGTTGATAGCGGCAATATCACCGGCGGTTCCGTTTCCGTTTGCTGAGCCGAAGGCAAGACTGTTTGTCACAGAACCTTTATTATAAGCCGTGATCATAGCGGCATACCCGTAGTAATAGTGGGTGGTTACTGCTTGATTGTAGCTATACGATGTGATTTGGACATTGGCATACGTATTTTCGATGGTTTTATTATTCACGGCGGCAATTCCGGCGGCATAGGCATAATTCATATTTCCGCTCAGTTGATTGATGTTGACAATGCCTTGGGCAAAGCAGTTGCGGATCGTTCCGTTGTTTTCACCGACAAGAAGACCGCCGTAACGGTTGGCATTTACCACAATATTGATATTACCGTTCGTGACACCGCACGTTTCGATGACGCCGTTATTATACGCGGCAATACCGCCTACCCACAAGGTGGAAAACGATACGGTATTGGTTTGCTCCAGCTTGAAATCGGCTACGTTCAGGTTGCGGATGGTGCCGCTGTTGTAGCCGAAGAGTCCGACATATTCGCCGCCCGAGGCTACGTAATTGGAAATGGTAAAGCCCTGACCGTCAAAAAGTCCCGTGAAGGGAGATGTGCTGTTTGCGCCGATGGTGGGCAGTGCCAAGCCTTCACAGTCAATGTCATTCATTAAAACGTAAGTGCCGCCCAAGTTATTGGCAACCTTGGCGAGATCGTTGAGATTGTAAATTTTAGTACCCGTTACCGATGCGCCCGCTTCCCATTTGGCGTAGATCTTGATGCTTTCGTGTACGCGGTAGGGCGAAGTGAGGGGATATTTGTCGCTTGTATTCAGATACCATCCGTCAAAGGAATAGCCCGAATAGGTGGGTGTAGGAAGCTCGATCGATGTGCCTGCCGTGACATAGACCGTCGTGGGCGAGCCTGACAGCGTGCCGCCGTTCGGAACATAGGTGACAGAAACCAGACCTGAAGGCGCGGGAATGCCGTCGGTTTCATACAGATTTTTCCACGAGGTTTCATCGGTGTATTTCCACTGCAGCCATTCACTGTTCACACGAAATTCGGGTGTTCTGCCGTCTTTTCCGTTTTGTCCGTCTTTTCCGTTTTGTCCGTTGGCAACGGTGAAGGTTGCCTTCGTTCCGTTGGTCATTGTGACGGTATAGGTGTCGATATTGCCGTTTGCTGCTGTTTTGGCGATGGAGGCGATGCCGTTTCCGTCTTTGCCGTCCTTGCCGTCCTTGCCGTCCTCGCCATCGTTGCCGTCTTTTCCGTTGGTAACGGTGAAGGTGGTCTTTGTTCCGTCGGTCAAGGTTACGGTGTAGGTATCGGTATTGCCGCTTGATGCCGTTTTACTGATCGAAGCGATACTGCTCCCGTCCTCGCCGTCTTCACCGTCCTTGCCATCCTTGCCGTTGGTGACGGTGAATGTGGTTTTATTGCCTTCGGTGAAGGTGATGGTATAGGTGTCAACAAGTCCTTCGGTTTTGGTTTTGACAATGGAGGCAATGCCGTTTCCGTCCTGACCGTTGATGCCCGTACCGTCTGAATTGATGCCGTTGGTGATCGTAAATTTGGTCTCGCTACCGTCGGTGAAGGTAATGGTATAGGTGTCTAAGTTGTCCTTGCGTTCGGTACGCGCCACCGAAACGATACCCTTACCGTCTTGTCCGTCGGTGACGACATAATCAACCGTTCTGCCGTCGGTCAGGGTGATGGTGTAGGTCTTTTTGAGTCCTTCGGTGGCAGTCAGTGCAACCGACTGGATGCCGACACCTTGCGCGCCGGTATCTCCGACTAAGGATGCCAACCATTCGCTTTCGCTGCCTTGAAAGCCGCTTTTCAGAGCGATCTCATAGGCGGACAGTCCGGCCTCGCCGTCCTTGCCATCCTTGCCGTCTGTTCCTTTCGCGCCTTCGACACAAGCTGTAAGGCTGAACAGCATCGTGAGGCACATCAGTATTGCGATAATTTTTTTCATAGCTTCCTCCGTTTGTGATAAAAGTCGGATGTTTGATCCGCTTGCTCTATTATAGTACAAATGTTTACTAATGTCAATAGTAAATTTGTTTACTTGATATAATATTTTATGACAATTACCAAGGAGGAAAGATGATGACTTTACGATATGTGAAAATTATGCGTGATCTGAGGGAGGATCACGACAAAACGCAACAACAAATTGCCGATATTCTGGGAACATCGCAGACGATGTATGCCCGTTATGAGAGAGGGGCAAACGAATTGCCGATCCACCATCTGATCACTCTATGCCGCTACTACGGTGTTACGGCGGATTATTTTTTGGGAATGAATGAAAAACTGTAGTTTTGTCAATGATGTGAGACTAAAAAGTTCAAAAAAGTAAAGAGTTTAGAAAAATGCTTTTGCAGGCGGAAGGAGGGGCGAAGCCCCGAGTGGAGACTGCAAAAGCGGCGCGCGGTTAAGCGCAAGTGTTTTCGAGTTCTGTTTGCTTTTGGTTTGGAGATTTCCAGCCGAGAACAGCCATGGGAATACTGTTAGAACGGCGCAAATAACGCTTCATCTGCTCCTGAAGATCTGCAAAGGAGTAAAAACTAAGATAATTGTAGAAGCGTTCTTGGTCGTTT
>JAFTKF010000108.1 GCA_017453405.1 Clostridia bacterium | reverse complement strand
CGACCTGATAATACAGCTCAACATCGAGATTACCCGACTGAATCACGTTGTTCGCGCTCGTTACCGAGTCGGTGAACCACGCGTAGGTCGTACCCATCAGCGAGCTGAAGCACAAAAGCAGTGCCATCAAGGACGCCAAAAACGCACGACGGGTGTTTTTCTTGTTAGTCATGTTTGTTTCTCCTCCTTATGATATTGTTTGAGACTAACGACAACAATGGATATACACCCATTATAATCAAGACAAGTATATCAAAAATCTTTCGAAAAATCAAGAAAATCTTTAGAATTTTACATTTTTTTGATTATTTTAGTCTCCTCATTGGATATCAATACCCATCCCATCCAAAAAACGAGACCCCAACCACAGGTCTCGTTTTCAATATTCCAATGCATCTACACACCCTGCCACCCACAAACGGCTTGTCACTCAAAGGCTCGCCCTCCGGGAGAGCTCCCGCGTCAGCGGGTGAGAGGGTTCTCGGCTTGCCTTCTTGTCGTCGCTCCGCTCGTTTCACACTCTACCGACAAAGTACCCACAAACCGTTTGATCGGTTTGTGGGTACTTGTGGTTACAGTCATTTCTCCGCTTAGCGTATCACGCTATCCATCCTCTGTCTTTTTCTTAACGGTGCGCAGCTTTTTCTTGCGGAACACCACCACCGAACGGGAGGGCAGATAACAGGTAAAGCCTTCGCCGCAAAATATGCGTGAGGTTTCATACACGTATTTTTTATCCACACGACCGTCGCCGCCAAAGCATTCGTCATCACTGGTCAATTCCACCTGATACCGTCCCTTCCGCTTCACAGGGATCGGATAGCGCTCGAATGATTTGTTCGGATGAAAATTGAAGGCAAACACCAGATCGCCCGCAGAATAGATCAGGGTCTTATCCTGATTGTGACACCAAAGCTGCTCTTTTTCTTTCAGCAAAACCTTGTATTTTTTAAGAAGCGCCACCATCGCCGCGTCAAATTCCCGCAGTGCGCCGTAACGCAAAAGCCCGTTATCGGCAAGCGACCACTGACGGCGG
This sequence comes from Clostridia bacterium, assembly GCA_017453405.1. Taxonomy (GTDB): domain Bacteria; phylum Bacillota; class Clostridia; order Oscillospirales; family CAG-272; genus RGIG1993. The sequence continues at coordinate 1,982 of JAFTKF010000108.1, read as the reverse complement.
CAATAATGATAGCTCCAACCATTCCCCTCTCGCGGAAAATCGATCCATTCGGGATGACCGAACTCATTGCCCATAAAGGTGAGATAGCCCTCGCCTGCAAGCGAGGCTGTCAAAAGACGAAGCATTTTATGAAGCGCCATACCGCGATGGATCACAGGGCTGTCGGATGCCTTGTTCATATCCGTGTACATGGCGGCATCGCACAAACGGAACATAATGGTCTTGTCGCCCACCAGCGCCTGATCGTGCGATTCGGTATAGCCGATGCTCTTCTCCATTGCGCGGCGGTTGGTCAATTCATACCACAGCATTCCCATATCCCAATCCTCGTCGCGGTACTCCTTGAGAAGCTTGATATACAGATCGGGCACACCCATTGCCAGACGGTAATCAAAGCCGATCCCGCCTTCCTTGGGTAATAGGCACATTCCGGGCATTCCCGACATATCCTCCGCCACCGTGATCGCGCGGGGATTCAACTCGTGAATCAATTCATTGGCAAGCATCAGATAGCTCACGGCATCCTGATCGGTGTTCGGCGAAAAATACATCCCGTAATGGGTAAACGCCGCACCCAGCGCGTGATCGTGATACAGCATCGAGGTCACACCGTCAAAACGGAAGCCGTCAAAACGAAAGACCGTCATATAATATTTCAGATTAGACAAAAGAAAGCGGATCACTTCCTTCTTGCCATAGTCAAACAGCTTGGTATCCCACGCGGGGTGATGACCTCTTGCGCCGCGGTGGAAGTATTGCTCTTCCGTGCCGTCAAACAGGTTCAGCCCCTCGCCCACATTCTTCACCGCGTGCGAATGCACCACATCGAGAAGGACATACAGCCCGTTCTGATGCGCCGCGTCGATCAGGCGCTTCAGGGCATCGCTGTCCCCATAACGGGAGGAGACCGCATAAAAATTCGAAACCTGATAGCCAAACGAGCCGTAATACGGATGCTCCATCACCGCCATGATCTGCAGCGTGTTGTAGCCAAGTGCCACCACACGGGGCAGTACCGTTTCGCGGAACTCGTCATAGCTCGCGACCCTGCCCTCTTCCTGCGCCATACCGATGTGGCACTCATAAATAAAGGGCGTCTCGGGCATTCTGGGGGGATTTGCCTGCCACGGATAGTCCGCAAGGGTATCCTCCAGCTGTGCACACCAGAGGAAGGTATCCTTATCCTGCACCACACGCGTGGCATAGGCGGGAACGCGCCGCAGATACTCGCCGTTTTTGTAAACCACCGCCTGCACATACTGCCCGAAGCAGGGGGCATCATCCCCCTCCAGTGCGATCTCATATACGCCGTCTGCAAGACGGGTCATTTCATAGCGTGTCAGCTCCCAATCGGCGAAATCGCCCGTAACAAACATCCGCTCAGCGCCGGGTGCCCACTCACGGTAGACAAAACCGCCCGCGGTCTTGTGGAATCCAAAGTACTCATAAGCCGAAGCAAAGGCAGAAAGGCTCACTTGCCCCGCTAAGATCTCCGCTTTTTTCTTTTCATACTGCGCCACACGAAAATCAATATCCTTTTCGTAAGGTGCAAGGTAGGGATCGTATTTTAAAATCTTGTAAGCCATAATGGTTCCCTCCTGTTATGGGTCAGGATTGTGTATCGGTCTCTATGCTATTGTTAGTATATCCCAACCGGATCTTTCTTAGCTTTCATTTTACCATAAAAAGAAGGATTTGTCAATTGGCATCGCTTGACAAATCCTTCAAATCTCGCTATAATACCTATAATACCGATTGACCCATCCGAAAGGAGATTTTTTTGTGAAACGATTCCCTTCCCGCCTGTTGTGCATCCTTCTTGCCGCACTGCTTCTCACGGTCTTTGTCGCCTGCGACTCGCGGTATCTCTCTGCCTGTCAACAAACGCTTGATGAAAGCGGCTTTGATACCCTTCGCTCGCACGAGGATTTCTTCGCCCTCGGCAAAACCTTCTCTGTGGACGGCAAAACGCTTGATTCCCT
>JAFTKF010000107.1 GCA_017453405.1 Clostridia bacterium | reverse complement strand
TCTTTCGGGCTTTCTTGGCTGATTATAGGATATCAATATGGAAAAACTGATTTTATTGGGAGCTTCAGGCTCGATCGGGACACAGGCGCAGGATGTTGCCGCGCGCTATCACGTTCCGATCGACGGTCTGGCGGTGAATACGAATACGGCACAGCTGGAAGAGGCGGTTCGGAAATTTTCACCGAAATATGCCGTGATCGTCAACGAAGCGTCATACCGTGATGCTAAACTTCGCTTACACGACACCGACACCAAGCTTTTGTGCAAAAAAGAGGGCATCGGGGAAATGATCGCATCCTCGGATGCCGATACGGTGCTGAACGCCATTGTGGGGGAAGCGGGACTTCGCCCGACGGTGTGGGCGCTTCAGCATAAAAAACGCTTAGCCCTTGCCAATAAGGAATCGCTGGTTTGTGCCGGCGAGATCGTGATGGCAATGGCGCGTGAAAACGATCAGGAGATTCTGCCGGTCGATTCCGAGCACTGCGCCATTCACGAATGCCTGCGCTCGGGCAGACGCTGTGAAATTGACGAGCTGCTCATTACGGCATCGGGCGGTCCTTTCTTCGGCTATACCAAGGAAGAGATGCGCCATGTGACAAGGGAAATGGCATTGAATCACCCCACGTGGAAAATGGGGCAGAAGATCACCGTGGATTCGGCAACTTTGATGAACAAGGGCTTTGAATTGATCGAGGCGGCGCATCTGTTTGGCGTGCCGATGGAAAAGATCACACCGATCGTGCATCGCGAGAGCATCATCCATTCGATGGTGCGCTTTACCGACGGCTCGATCCTCGGTCAGATGGGCAATCCCGATATGCGCCACTGTATTGCCTACGCGCTCTTTTATCCCGAGCGCCGTGCAGTGGGAACGAAGCCTCTTGATTTTGTTTCTCTCGGTAAAATGACCTTCTTTGCCCCCGATACCGAGGCATTTCCTTTGTTGGCACTTGCCAAGGAAGCCTATCAGATGGGGGGCGTTGCGCCCGCTGTTCTCAATGCCGCCAACGAAGAGGCGGTTTGGGCATTTCTTGATAACCGTCTTGAGTTTTTTGAAATTGCGGATATTGTGAGTGAGGCTGTGCATACACATACTGTATCGGGCACGCCAACACTGCAGGCGATCGAAAACGCCTCACAAGAGGTAAGAGCAAGTCTCAGGGAGCGTTTTTCGCGCTGAGGTGTCGGTAAATTTGTATTATGAAATAAGGTAGACACACGATGAAAGTAACAACGATTCTTTTTGCCGTTCTGATGTTCGGCGTTCTTGTCACGATTCACGAATTCGGTCATTATCTGTTTGCGCGGATCTTCAAGGTCACGATCGAGGAGTTTTCGATCGGTATGGGTCCGAAGATTCTGTCGAAAAAATCCAAAAAGACCGGTATTCTGTACTCCCTGCGCCTGTTGCCCTTAGGGGGCTACGTGCAGATGGTGGGTGAGGATGGAGTCGTGGAGGATGAAAACGCTTTAAACAAAAAAGCGCCGTGGAAGCGCCTGATCATTCTGGCGGCAGGGGCAGTTTTCAATATTCTTGTGGGTGTAATTCTCTGTGCGGTCTTTGTGTTTATGACGACCGATGCGCTTGGCTCAACGCAGATCGCAAAGTTCACCGAAAACGCCACGACCTCTCACTATCTGAAGCAGTATGACATCATCAAAGAGGTCAACGGGCACAAGGTGTATACCGCCTCTGAGCTTTCCTTCCGTGTGATGTGGGAAGCGAAGGAGGCAGAAAACGCAAAGGTCAGGGATGAAAACGGCGAATGGATCACGCTGGAGGGCGTTGCGCTTGTGGATTTCAAGATCGAGCGTGACGGAGACATTCTGGTGCTGCGCGATGTGCCGGTGACGATGTCCGCAACCGAGGGCGTCGGGATCGGTCAGCAGGATTTCTATGTCTATGCCGAGAAGGCGACCTTTGGCTCGGTTACCCGCCATATCTTTGGTGAGGTGCGCACCAATACCGTTCAGGTCTGGGCGTCTCTTGGGGCACTTCTCACAGGTCGTGTCGGCATTCAGCATATGTCAGGACCGGTGGGCATTACCGAGCAGATGACGCAGGTAGCAAGCCACGGCTTTGAATACCTCATTTATTTTGCCGCCTTGATCGCGATCAATCTCGGAATTTTCAATTTGCTTCCCGTGCCTGCGCTGGACGGCGGCAGACTGGTCTTTTTGATCATTGAAATGATTCGCGGCAAGCCCCTCAACCCCGAGCTTGAAAACAAGATCCACGGGATTGCGATGATGCTTTTGCTCGGACTTTCCTTCTTTATTCTTGTGAAAGATATTTTCGGTATTTTCTTCTGATGAAGGAGGCATACAATGCATACAAAACGTAAGCTTATCCGTGTCGGCGCACTTGCCCTTGGGGGAGATGCGCCCATCACGGTGCAGTCGATGACCAATACCCCGTCGGACAATTATGAGGCGACCTATCGCCAGATGAAGGCGCTGGAGGCGGCGGGCTGTGATATTATCCGTATGGCTGTTCCCGACGAGAAGGCGGTGGAGGTACTCTACCGCCTGAAGTGTTCGGATATCACGATGCCGATCGTGGCAGACATTCATTTCAACGCAAGCCTTGCTATTCGCGCGATGGAGGCGGGAGCGGACAAGGTGCGGATCAATCCCGGCAATATCGGAGACAGCGAACGTGTAAAGGCAGTCGCCCGTGCGGCAACCGCCCACGGTGTTCCGATCCGTGTCGGGGTCAATTCGGGTTCGCTTGAGAAAAAACAGCTTGCGGCATTCGGCGCGCCCACAGCCGAAGCACTTGCGGCATCGGCGCTTGAAAACGTAAGGCTGCTGGAACGGTTTGATTTTGACAATATCGTGGTGGCGATCAAGTCCTCGGATGTCAAGCGGATGGTGGATGCCAATCGCCTTGTGGCGGCGGCTTGCCCGTATCCCTTGCACCTCGGTGTGACCGAGGCAGGGTCGGAGCTTCTCGGAACGGTGAAGAGCGCTGTGGGCATCGGCTCATTGCTGCTGGACGGCATCGGTAACACCATCCGCGTGTCCCTGACAGCCGACCCCGTGCGCGAGGTCGAAAAGGGACGTGCTATTCTGGCGGCACTGTCGCTCGACCAAAAGGCGAAGATCCAACTGGTATCCTGCCCGACCTGTGGCAGAACGAAGATCGATCTTGTTGCGTTGGTTGAAGCGTTTGAGAAAAGAATCGATACTCTGCATCCCCCACGGCTTCTGAAGGTGGCAATTATGGGATGCGCGGTCAACGGTCCCGGAGAAGCGCGGGATGCCGATCTCGGCATTGCGGGCGGTGTGGGAGAAGCTCTGCTTTTCTCGCACGGCGAGATCATACGAAAGATTCCCGAAGCGAGAATTGTGGACGAGCTTTGCGAGGCGATCAATTCCTATCAGGACTAAGTTGAAGGAAGAGTTCCAAGAAAGGAGATGGGCGAAGTGACACTTCTTGAAAAACTGAGTAAATACCAGCCGAGCGAAGGACACCGCGCGATCCTTCAGGATGTGACGGCGTACGGCATTCGTGCGGACAAAGTGAATCGGCTGATGGAGATCGATATCACCCTGCCGAGACTGATCAAAAAAAGTATCCTGTATGCGATAGAAGCGGAGATCGCACGCGCGTATCAGCTGAACGGCGTGCGTCTGTTTCCCAAATATCCCGCGGCGCTTTTCACGCTGGGCTATATGCACGAGATCATCGAAGAAGCGTTTCGCGTGGGGATCGTCACGCACGGCTTCCTTGAAAATTATACCCTGAATCAGGAGAACGACACGATCGTGATCGAGATCGGTTTTTCGAAAGAGGGAACGGCGCTTCTGCACAAAGCCCAAACCGACAAGGTTCTTGAAAGGATCATTTTTTCTGAGTTTTCGCTGGTGAGATCCGTGCGGATCGAGGGCAAGGGCAATCTTGACGAGCGTTATGAAAGCTTTTCCGCAGAGCGTGCCCGTGAGATGCAAAGGATGAGTGCGCAATCGGCAGAGCAAAGCCGACTGCGTCGGGAAGAACAAGCCAAGGCAGCGGCAGAAGCCAAAGCCCGGGAGGATGCCGAAAAGCCCACGCTTGTGACGACGCTGTATACCCCAAAGACCGAAAATCACGAGAATGAGCTTGAAGGCTATCCCGAGATCGGGGAGGACGGCAGAGTGCAGTCGGGCTTTATGCTGTTTGATACCGCGGTGGAGGAAATGCTGTACGGTGCTCCCTTTACCCCCGATGCCTTTACGCCCCTTGAAAAGATCGAGCACGAAATGAATTCGATCTATGTGATCGGCGAGATCAACTCCTTTGAGGAGCGTCCCTTCAAAAACGGCGAAAAGACCACGCTGATCATCGGCATTACCGACAATCGCAGTTCGATCCATGTGAAGCTGACGCTGGATGCCGAAGAAGCCGCCCCCATTGCCAAAAAGATTTCGAAAAGCGGCAGAACCATCAAGCGCGGCATTCAATCGGTCGTCACCCTTTACGGGATGTCCCTGATGGTCAAGGGCAGTGTCAAGCTGGAAAAGATCAAGACCTATCAGCGAGAAGGCAACAAGATCGTCAAGACCGATGTGACCGACGGCGACCTTTATATACAGCCCACGGCGATCGCGCCCGTCAAGCGTATTTTGCGAAGCGATAACGCGCCCGAAAAGCGTGTGGAGCTTCATTTACATACCAATATGTCGGCAATGGATGCCCTCATCTTCCCCGAGCAGGTGGCAGAGACCGCCAAGCGTTGGGGCTGGGATGCCGTTGCCGTGACCGACCACGGCAATGTGCAGAGCTATCCGATCATTATGGACACGGCGGAAAAGATCGGAATGAAAGTGCTGTACGGAATGGAAGCGTATTTTGTGGACGATGCCGCGCGGGCGGTATTCGGCGAACGCGACTACCGTTTTGATGCCGACGAATGTATTGTTTTTGACCTTGAAACCACGGGACTTTCGCCCCTGACCTGCAAGATCACCGAGATCGGTGCTGTCAAGGTAAAAAACGGCGAGATTTTAGAAACCTTTCAGACCTTCGTGAATCCCGGTGAGCATATTCCCGAGGAGATCACCGATCTGACCGGCATTACCGATGAGATGGTCAAGGGCGCGCCCTCGCAGGAAGAGGCGGTAAAAGAATTTCTTGCGTTTGCGGGCGACAGGCTTCTGATTGCCCATAATGCCGCGTTCGACACCGGCTTTATCCGTACTGCCTGCGATAAATACGGACTTGATTTTTCGAACGTGTATCTCGATACCGTCGCACTCTCCCGTCACGTGAATCCCGAGCTGAAAAAGCACAAGCTGGATGTGCTTGCCAACTATTTCAAGCTGGGAGATTTCAATCATCACCGCGCGTCTGATGACGCCGAGATGCTGGCGTATATTTTCTTTAAAATGGTGGATAAGCTGCGTGAAGAGGGAATCGGTACGCTTCGCGAAATGGAATCCTCTATGAGCGATAAGGCGAACCCCTTGAAGCTTCGTCCCTATCATCTGATCATTCTTGTCAAGGATGCGGTGGGACTGAAGAATCTTTATAAGCTGATCTCCTATAGCTATTTGTCCTATTATCACCGTCAGCCGCGTATTCCGAAAAGCGTTCTGAACGAGCACCGTGACGGGCTGATCATTGGCTCTGCTTGCGAGGCGGGCGAGCTGTTCCGCGCGATTCTGGAGGGTCGCCCCGAAAATGAGATCAGGGAGATTGCCGAATATTACGACTATCTGGAGATTCAGCCGATCTGCAACAACCGCTTTTTGATTGCCAACGGTACGGCAAAGGATGATGAGGATCTGAAGAATTTCAACCGCCGTATCGTTCAGCTTGGTGAGGAATTGGGTATTCCCGTGTGCGCAACCTGTGACGCGCACTTTATGAATGAGGAAGACGAGATCTATCGCAAGATCCTGATGAAGGGTATGAAATTTTCGGATGCCGACCGCGATGTCGGGCTGTATCTTCGTACCACCGAGGAAATGCTTGAGGAGTTTTCCTATCTCGGGGAAGAAAAGGCGTATGAGGTCGTGGTGACCAATACCCGTAAGATTGCCGATATGATCGGTGAGGTGCGCCCGATCCCCAAGGGCACGTACACGCCGAAAATGGAGGGCGCGGAAGAAGAGCTGCAATCGATGTGCTGGAAGCGTGCGCACGATATGTACGGCGATGAGCTGCCCCCTCAGGTGGAAAAGCGTCTTGAGAAGGAACTGAAGTCCATTATTGCCAACGGCTTTGCGGTTTTGTATATGATCGCGCAGAAGCTGGTATGGTATTCCGAATCGGAGGGCTATCTTGTTGGCTCGCGCGGCTCGGTCGGCTCGTCCTTTGCGGCGACGATGGCAGGTATTTCCGAGGTCAATCCCTTGCCTCCGCACTACCGCTGTCCCAAGTGCCGCTACAGCGAATTTATCGAGGATGCCAGCTACCTTTCGGGATTTGATATGCCCGATAAAAATTGTCCGCACTGCGGCACAAAGCTTCTGCAGGACGGGCACGATATTCCGTTTGAGACCTTCCTTGGCTTCTACGGCGACAAGTCGCCGGATATCGACCTGAACTTCTCAGGAGAGGTGCAGGGTAAGGTACATAAATACACCGAAGAGCTGTTCGGCTCGGAAAACGTGTTCAAGGCGGGCACGATCGGCTCGCTTGCATCCAAAACGGCGTACGGTTACGTGATGAAATATCTTGACGAAAAGCACATCACAATGAACAAAGCCGAGGTCACACGCCTTGTCAACGGCTGTGTGGGTACAAAGAAAACAACAGGTCAGCACCCGGGCGGTATCATCGTTGTGCCGCGTGAATACGAGGTGTATGACTTCACGCCGGTACAGCATCCTGCCGACGACCCGACAAGCTCGATCGTCACCACACACTTTGCCTTCACCTATCTGCACGATACCATTCTGAAGCTTGACGAGCTTGGTCACGATGTGCCGACCAAGTATAAGTGGCTGGAAAAGTACACGGGTATGTCGGTACTGGATGTGCCGATGAACGACAAAAAGGTCTATGAGCTTCTGACATCCACAGCACCGCTCGGCGTCACACCCGAGGAGATCGGTTGCGAGGTGGGAACTTACGCGCTTCCCGAGCTGGGCACGCGTTTCGTTCAGCAGATGCTCGTCGACGCCCAACCCAAAACCTTTGCCGACCTTTTGCAGATCTCGGGGCTTTCGCACGGAACTGATGTATGGCTTGGGAACGCGCAGGACCTGATCAAGGAGGGCACTTGCACCATTTCCGAGGTTATCGGTACGCGTGATGACATTATGGTGGCGCTGATCCGTTACGGGCTTGACAATGCACTTGCCTTTAAGATTATGGAAAGCGTCAGAAAAGGTAAGGGTCTGACCCCCGAAATGGAAAGCGAGATGCGTGCACACAATGTGCCCGATTGGTATATCTCCTCTTGCAAGAAGATCAAGTATATGTTCCCGAAGGCACACGCCGCGGCGTATGATATGGCGGCGATCCGCCTTGCGTGGTTCAAGATCTACAAGCCCCTTGAATTTTATGCCGCGTATTTCTCGGTAGCTCCCGGCGGCTTTGACGCGACGATCGTTTTACGCGGAAAATCCGCCATTAAGAACACGATCGAGGAGATCGGCAAAAAGGGCAAGGAGGCGACCGCAAAGGACGCGGAAACCGTGGCGACTCTGCAGCTTGTCAACGAAGCGCTTTGCCGCGGAATCGTGTTCTTACCCGTCAAGCTTGACAAGAGTGAGGCGTTTGCGTTCGTTCCCGAAAACGGTAAGATTCGCATACCCTTCTCAGCCCTTCCGGGGCTTGGTGAGACTGCGGCTGCCAAGATCGTCGAGGTCAGAAATGCGGGCGTGATTATGTCGCAGGAGGATCTTCGTGTCAAGGCGGGTCTTTCGAAAACCGTGATGGAGCTGCTTCGCAGAAACGGTGTCCTTGACGGCATTTCCGAAACCAATCAGATCACGCTGTTCTGATCCGATATGACGGATTTTGCTTAAAGCGTTGTGTGTTTTGCCAAGGCAATCTTGACAAAGCGATCGATGAATGCTATACTCTAACTAACTATGATGAGATATCATCAAATTCAGGAGGTTTTTATGAAGAAGTTTTTTCTCACAGCACTTGCGCTGATCTGCCTTCTCGGAACGCTTATGACCTTGGGTCTTGCGTCTTTTGCAGACGGTGCTTCTGATGCGGCAATTCCCGGTGACGCATTGGAATCCACACTCACCCCCGGCGACAGC
>JAFTKF010000106.1 GCA_017453405.1 Clostridia bacterium | reverse complement strand
TCCTATTGCAAGTCAGACGGTCGTGATGGATCTTGATGAAGTCAAAGCCCTTTACGGCATCCATATTACCCTCGGCGAGGGAGCAGTCCTTCCCGACTACCGTCTGATGGGATCTCTTGACGGTGAGAATTATACGATCCTCGTGGATACTACCCTGCGTGATGCCGTCACCTTCGCGCAAGGCACGAGAACGACCGTTTCCGAAGCGCTTTCGGGTAACTACCGTTACCTGAAGCTTCTGTGGCTGAACGCACCGAGCAACAGCACGGTCAAGACCATTGCTGAGATCGAGCTTTTTGCCGAGGGCAAGACGCCCACAGCTCCGAAAGCTCCCGATGTTTCGGCTTTGGCAGCTTTGTATCACGATCTCAGAAAGCTGAACAACAGCGAAAAGCGCTATTCCGCAGCCTCCTTTGGCAAGCTCTCTGAGGCGTTGTTTGCGGCAGGCGTACTTCTAGGCGATCCCGCTTATGCCGATGCTCGCGCTCTTACTTCGGCAAAAGATGCCATTGAGCAGGCGTATCGCGCACTCGTTGAGCGTCTCGGCGACCCCGAAGAAGAGATGACGGCGTATATCTCGGCAAGAGAAAATGCCGCTTCTCATGATCTGCGCTTTGTCGTTTCTGCGGAGTATCTTCGTTTGAAACCCCTTCAGACACTGACCCTGACAGCGCAGTTCACCACGGCAAGCGGCACCAAGACTGCCACCTACACCCTTGATCCCAACGGAACACGGGAGTTTGGTCTCTTCCGCACCGCCACAGGCGGCGGCAAAACCTATGAAGCCATTGGCGGTCATGTACTCTTTGGCTTTGTCATCAAGGATATTCCGCAAAATGGCTGGACATCACTGACCCTCACCGTTACGAGCGGCGATACCGTTTTATTGGAAGCTGCCTGCACCTACGATAGTCTTATGGCATAAAAACAAGGGCTGCCCTTGCAGCCCTTGTCAAAATCTTATTTTCCACCCAAAAAGGAGCTTGGTGAGCAGCCCTTCTTTTTCCGAAACACGCGGCTGAAATAGGAGCTGTCCTCATAGCCCACCATTAACGCCACTTCCGTAACCGTATACTGCTGACTGTTCAAAAGCGCAACCGCGCGCTCCATACGAAGGTCGACCAGATACTCGTGCGGCGATTTTCCGGTTTTCTCCTTGAATTGCTTGCGAAAACTGCTGTATGAATAGCCGAATATACGCGACAGCGATTCAAAATCGATCGTTTCTCCGTAGTGGTCGAAGAGATAGGCGGCTATGTCCGAAAAATGCTCCATTTTCTTTCGCGGCGATTCTGTTTTTGTCCTTCTGATATCGTTCAGAAGAAGCTTCAGAATCGACAGCATTTCGCATTTCATATCAATTTCCCACGCAAAGGGCTTTTCCCTTTGCAAAAGGATCATAGTTTTCAAATGCTCGGTATAGGCAATTGTATCGATTACCTGTACCGTTTCCGGCAGAGCAAGAGATCCTAAGGCGTATAGGGGGCGTTTCACAAGCCTTTCATTCATAATCGCCTGCTCCAGATTACGGTTGCACTGAGAGGTATATTCCTCATAGGAAAAATCGTTTTCTCTGCCAAGATCAATAAAATCGAAATGGATGGAATAGTAGGAGCAACGCTCCCCTTCGGGAATCCGAATGGTATGAAAGCGCATCGGCGGCACAATATGAATCTGATCCGCAGACAAATACAGTGTGTTCTCTTCGGTCACAATTTCAAGCGACCCTGCGGTTACCAACAAAAATTCATAATCGTAAATGCAGCGCCAAGGTACCTGATGCCTTTCCTGAACCGCTTCCCAGATGGCGTGAACGTATCGCACATAGGGGGATATGTCAAGAAGGTCAAGCGTCTTTTTCTCCTCTTTCATCCGGCAAAACCTCTTATCATTTCAAGATATTGTAACAGTATTATATCATAGCTTCTATCAAAAGTCAATGCTCTCCTAAAAATGCCACCGAAAGGACATCAATATGAAAACAAAATACGACATTGCCGCCTACATATGGCCTGCATACACAGGGAAAGAGCCGCGTACCCGTCTCTTCTGGGAGGAAGGGATCGGAGAATGGCAAACCGTCAAAAAGGCAAATGCTAAGTTTGAAGGTCATTCCTGGCCAAGAAAACCCCTACTCGGATATGAGGATGAAGCCGATCCTGCCGTGATGGAAAAACAGATCGAGCTTGCGACAAGCCACGGAGTCAATGTCTTCATTTATGACTGGTATTGGTTTGACCACCGCCCCTTTTTGGAAAATTGCCTGAACGACGGCTTTCTCAAAGCGCCCAATAACGAAAAAATGCGCTTCTATCTTATGTGGGCGAATCACGATGCCAATTACACGTGGGATCTTCGCAATTCCGATACAGTCAATATGACCATATGGGAGGGTGCTTGCAACCGTCTTGATTTCGATACCGTTTGTGACCGCGTGATCAGCCGTTATTTCACAAGACCCAATTATTATACGATCAACGCGTGCCCTGTCTTCAATATTTACGATATCGACAATCTGATCAAGGGGCTTGGCGGCATCGATCAAACGAGAGTTGCCCTGCAAGCCTTCCGCGACAAGGTCAAAGCGGCGGGTTTTCCCGAGCTTCACCTGCAGCTTACCTCTTGGGGCGAGCATATGCATAATATCAGCGGTGTGGATTCTGTCAAGCAGTACACCACCAAGGAGATCGTCTCCCTTCTTCACTTTGACAGTGTGACCAATTACCAATTTGTCCATTTTGTCAATATTGACCGTGACTACGACGAGATCCTTGCCGATGTCCGGAAGGAATGG
>JAFTKF010000105.1 GCA_017453405.1 Clostridia bacterium | reverse complement strand
CATCAGCAGGGTGAAATTCGTGCCGTTGAATGTTGCTTCGATATAATCTCCTGCCACATTGGAATAAGTCAAGGTGTCCTGATATGCGCCGGGGATGATCCAGGGCGTTACCGTATCCCCACTTCGTGAGAAGATCGGATCACGGTCATCGTATTTTTTCTCTGTTTCGTTGACAAATTTGCCTCTGACCTCAAAACAGTCGATCTCCACGTAGCAGTCGCTTGCGTGGGGATTCTTTTCACCGGTCACCACCACACGGATCGTATGCTCGCCGTACGGAAGATCCTTTTTGAACACCGCCAATTGTCTTAGTATGTTCGGGTGATACAAATCCACCTTGCCACAGCTTTTTCCGTCGATAAAGATCTCCGCAATACCGCGATTCGCTTCGGTACTGGTATAGAAGGTGATCTGATCGCCCACAAAGGTGTATTCGGCATATGCCCCTGCCACACGTGTGTGGCTGAAGGTCGACAGATAGGTGTTTGCCATAGGCTCGTGCGCCCAACCCAAACCGCGATAGGTAATCCCGTCATCGGTATTGTCCACGGCTGCAAGACTGGATTCGGTGGGCTGTGCTGCGCTCTCACCAAAGAAAACGCCTGCCAGACCGATATATTTACCCGTCACGCGGTGAATGCGGAAATGCGCCGAGCGATCATATTCAAAGATCATATACACGCCGCCCGTGTGATCCTCCAGCAGTTGAACGGGTGCTACACGGTCCAGTGTTTCGCGGTCGAAAAGATCCACGATCAAAGAGCGTCCTGCGTTTTCCCAATCCAGAAAATACAGTGCTACGGTATACGGGCGTTCCTCGGTCAAATAAATATCAAGCGATATAAAAGGATAATGGGATTCATAATTGCTCTTATACTCGGTCTGTGAGCGAGCGCCGATCCCAAAGCTGTTCGAATGAAGCAGTCTTTCGTCATTTTCGGGCAGTGAAATGTGCGAAGCGTAGCCGTTGTTGGAAAGAATTACGTTGGCAATATAATCAGGCAGCATTTTTGCCCCGACAGCGTTGTTGCCGCAAAGAAGATAGCCTTCCGAGCCGTATTTTTCAATCCAATTTCCCTTGGTTTCTCTGTCATAACCCTTAAAGGTGGCGGTATATTGGTAGTCCGGTGTCTGATATTCCGGTATGTCACCTTCATAGCTGACAGTGAAGTGATACGTTCCGTTGCCAAGCGCGTCAAAATAAAGGAAATCGCCGTCTTCACGGTCACAGGACACAGTCTTGCCGTTTAATGTGATCGCGGTCACGGTCATACCCGCTTTGGGAATGGCGACAGTTGCCACAGTGCCTTCGGGCACGGTCACGAAATGCTCGCCCTTTTCGAGATCAAACGCCACCCGGATCTTGCCGTAGGGTGTCGGTGTTTCCCCCGAAAGTTGTTTTACGAGAGAGGAAAGATGCGGCGTAACCGAAAACGCTGCAAAGCCGGGAAGGGTTGCCTTGATGCCAAGCAGTTCTTCGTTCATAAAAACGAGAACACCCGCACTCCAGGGATGGGAAAGGCTGGTAAAGCCTGCGGTTGAGCTGGGGATCGGTGCGTTGGTGGGGAGGATGTTTGCCCATTCGGGATCAAAGTTTTCAGCAAGCATGGTGATACCGTAGGTGATCTGACTGCCGTAGACATCCAGAATGGAGGAAACGGCATCCTCGTGTTTGCCAAGCTTGGCAAGTGCTTGCAAAACGAAATATTCGTTAAAGGGAGAGAAGGAGTAGCGGTTGGCGCGGTCGTTGAAATACAGTGAAAACAGCTCTTCGGCAAGCGCATCGCTTACAACTCCCGCATTGACAGCATCGCAGAAGGCGTGCATACCGCAATCCTTGTACCATTCGGGGTCGGCAAGCAATTGAGCGGTCTTTTCTTCGGCATATCTTGCATATTTCTTGGCAAGATTCTCTTTGCCAAGATCCTGAAACAGCGGAGCTGCCTCTTTGAAGCACTGAATGGCAAGCAAACGGTAGGAAAGCTGATTTTGCGCGGTGTTGGGCGATTCAAAGCCTGCTCCGAGGCGCTCGTCCCAACCGAAGAAAACAAGATTGGGGAGATGATCGTATATCGCATAGGCGTGATCCAAGCGTTCGATCACGTGTGAAAGCAAGCTCTGAACGCCTGCTTTGTCTCCTGAATACTCATAATAGTCAAGCACGCTGAGAATCCAATACAATTCATAGCTTTCGATGTTCCAGCCTGCGGGATTGGTTTCGGTGTAACGAAGGTTTTTTAAAATGTAATCGTAATTGGCAAAAGCGGCAAGTGCAGATGCCTGTGCCGGATAGGCATCTCCCGTCCAGGAATATCTGTCACCGCGATCCACAAGAATTGCCGAAAGATATTCGGGGCGGAAGTTGGCGCGCAATCCGTATGCAGCCGCGTACCAGATTTTATTCAGCATCCCATTGTCCGAATCGTAACTGCCCTCATAGTTGGCAGGGGTTACCTCACAAATCAATCTCACACCGGTAATGTGAAATTCCTGCTTCAGGTCGGAAACCGTAATAAAGCCAAAGCGGATTCCTTCATACAGCTCCGCATTCAGGGCAAGGCGATAGGTATCCTTGTCCACGCGGACAGGTGTCCCCGTCTTATAATCGCGATTCAAAAACTGCGGCTGTGTATATTCACTGCAGCTGAAGGTGATGCCGTCAAGGCTTGTCAAATTGGGAATATCAATTTCAAGCCATCCCGCAAACTCCACACCGAAGTCAAACATAATCTGTCCGACCCCTTTGACCGTGATATCCACTTCATCGGTCAGTACACTGTCAAGCCCCGAAAAGCTTTCGGGCGCAGTAGTCGTATAGGCAATAGGATATGCGGCAAACAACTGTATGCCGCTCGTGGGGTCGGCATTTTCCCAACGGTAGGCAACCAGAGGGTCGGGTGAATATGCCTGCACGTTACCCGAGAATGAGCCGCCGTTCACATAAGGATACGGCAAGCTTGTCGGTTGCTTGTCGGTGCTGATGCGGTAGGCAAAACCTTCTTCGGATGTTTCAGGTGTCGTTACCGCCGGTGTTGTTACGGCAGGCGTTGTTTCAGCAGGTGTCGTTACGGCAGTTGTCGTTTCATGCGGCGTATCCTCGGCACATGAGCAGCCGACAGCACTCCAAAGCAACACGGTCAAAACCGACATCAGTATAAGTGTAATCAGGATATTTTTCATACAGTCCTCACCATTCGGCAATCAATGTCTTTTATTGTCTTCAATATAACATATATCACGCCCAAAGTGAAGAAAATAATTGATTTCCGTTTGGGACTTTTTGATATTTTATCAAGTGGATTTGTGGTTTTTTTTGAAATAATCCGAAAAAAGCGGTGACTTCCCCAAAATATTTGTCGCGACTGCGGCAATCGGCGTTCGGGAAGGGATTGTCCATCAGGTCTTCGGGAATGGATTTCCGATGATCACCCCTTTGACCGGCCGAAATCATTCTATCACGCATTCAGGTGCTTGCACATATGCGGTACAATTGCTTG
>JAFTKF010000104.1 GCA_017453405.1 Clostridia bacterium | reverse complement strand
TTGGGCTGAAACTTGATCTCAGTGAAGAATTCCGTACCATTGAGGCTGTGATTGCGGCGGGCTGTGACAGTGACTATGTTGCCAGCCGCGGGGAATATCTCAACGGTATTGTGCTGGCGACAGCACTGGGTTTTGATTTTATCGATGCGGCGGATGTTTTGTTCTTTGATGCCGACGGTAATCTGGATACCTATAAAACGCAAAAGGTGATGTCGACGGTATTGAAGCTGCATTCGCACGCGGTAATTCCCGGTTTTTACGGTGCGCGTTACGACGGTACGGTCAAAACCTTCTCACGCGGAGGCAGTGACATTACCGGCTCTGTCGTGGCACGGGCAGCGGATGCTGATATTTATGAAAACTGGACGGATGTGTCGGGCTTTCTTGTTGCCGACCCCCGTATTGTGAAAAATCCCAAGACCATTGATGTGATCACCTATCACGAGCTTCGTGAGCTTTCCTATCGCGGTGCGAACGTATTGCACGAGGATGCGATCTTTCCTGTCAGAATGGCAGGTATTCCGATCAATATCCGCAATACCAACCGCCCCGAAGATCCCGGAACGATGATTCTGGCACACGCGGATAAGAGTACGCTTGCAGGTCCGATTACCGGTATTGCGGGTAAATGCGGTTTTTCCGTTCTGACGATCGAAAAGGATATGATGAATACGCAGGTCGGCTTTGGCAGACGTGTGCTTCACGTTTTTGAAAATCACGGCATTTCGTTTGAGCATCTGCCTTCGGGTATTGACTCTGTTGGTGTTATTGCGGCGACCGATGCGCTTTCCCCGAAGCGTGATCAGGTAATTAATGAAATCTGCCGTGTGGTAGAGCCTGACAGTATTCAGCTTGAAGAAGGGCTTGCGTTGGTTGCTGTTGTGGGAAGAGGTATGGTAAACCGTGTCGGAACGGCGGCAAGAGTTTTTACAGCCGTTGCCAAGAGCGGCGTCAACATCCGCACGATCGACCAGGGGTCGAGTGAGTTTAACATTATTCTCAGTGTTGCGGAAAAAGATATGACGGCAGTCCTTTGCGCAATTTATGAAGAGTTTTACGGAAAGGACGGGGAATAACTCCGTCTTTTCGTTTGGTTGTTTATCAGAAAAGGAGTTACAAGGTGAGCGAAAAAATATTTGATGCACACGTTCATATATATCCCGATGCCATTGCCGAACGCGCACGTGTGGCGCTGGGTAATTTTTATCAGTTTGATGTTCCCGGGAAGGGAACGTATGCGGGCTATCTTGAAGAATGCCGTCAGAACGAAACAACGGGTTTTCTTGTGTTTTCGGTTGCTACGACGGCGCATCAGGTCAAGAGTATCAATGACTATGTTGCAAGCCGTATGACTGCCGCAAGGCAGGAGGGCTTTGAAGCGGTAGGGTTCGCGGCGATGCATCAGGATTTTGAGGATGTGGAGGCGGAGCTTGAGCGCGCGATCTCGCTGGGACTTAGCGGCATCAAGATCCACCCGGATATCCAGCGCTTTGATCTTCTGGATGAAAGAATGTTTCGAATCGCATCTGCTGCCGAGGGTCGGTTGATCATCAATTTTCATATGGGTGACGATCGGGCGGAATATCGCTATTCCGAGCCGAAAAAGCTTGCAAAGCTTCTGGAGCATTTTCCGAAGCTTACCGTCATTGCTTCGCATCTTGGCGGCTATAGGGCATGGGATGAAGCGGCGGAATATCTTTACGGCAATCCGATGGTGTGGTATGATAATTCCAGTGCGTTGTGGGCAATCTCACCCGAGCGTGCCGTCGAGATCACCCGAGCATGCGGTGTGAACCGTGTGATGTTCGGCACGGATTTTCCTGTTATGCGGATCAGGGAGTATCTGGATCTGTTTGATCAGGAAGGATGGGGACAAGCCGAGCGCGAAGCGATTTTGTATCATAACGCAAAGAGGTTATTTGGTTTATGATCGATATCTGGACATATTTAAAAATATGTGAAAAAACCATTGTGGTTTACGGTATGGGCAACGGCGCGGACAAGATTACCGACGAGCTTGAGCGGCGCGGAATGAAGGTTTCGGCATATTTTGCATCGGATGATTTTGTTCGCGGACAGAGTTTTCGCTCGCTTCGCGTAATGACATTTCGTGAAATTGTTGAAAATTTTGAAGATTTTGTGATTCTGATTGCCTTTGCCAGTTCTTTACCCGATGTGATGGCGCGTATGTATGCACTGGATGCCGATTATGAGGTCTATGCGCCCGATGTTCCGGTTGTCGGGGGCGCTGTTTTTGATCGGGAATTTTATTTGGCGCACGCTGAGGAATTTTCGCAGGTGCGAAAGCTGCTTGCCGATCAGGAATCCATTGATATTTACGATGCGATGCTTATGTATAAGCTGAACGGCAGGTTGGATTTTCTGAAGCGGGGAACCTCTTCGTATGAGCGAGTGCTGACGCATCCGATGCGCTGTGAACGGTATCGCGCCTGCGCGGATCTCGGTGCGTATAACGGTGACAGCGTGAGGGAATTTATTGCGCATTTCCCGAATCTTGAACGGATCGTTTCGCTTGAACCCGATCGACGCAATTTCAAGAAGCTGACACGCTTTGTCGAAGACAATGCGCTTTCCTTTGTGGAGTGCCATAACTGTGCCGCCTTTTCCTATAACGGCGAAATGGCGTTCAGCCAAAGCGGCAACCGCAATGCCAGAGCGGGGGAGGGCAAGGATACCGTTGCGGTAAGAACCCTTGATTCGATCCTTGCGGGAAGAAGTGTTGACTATATCAAGTATGATGTGGAAGGCAGTGAATATGAAGCCATTCTGGGTTCTGCCGAAACGATCAAGCGCTACCGTCCTGATCTGTTGGTATCGTTGTATCACAGAAACGAGGATATGTTCCGTTTGCCGCTCTTACTGCAAAAGATCAATCCGAACTATCGCTTCTATATCCGGCGCTTTCCGTATGTGCCTGCGTGGGATCTGAATCTTTATGCCATCGACGAGGATACTGTCGGATAACCGTCATTCGACAAATTTTGCTTTTTTACAGTAAAATTGAGAAAAACTATTGCTATTTTAACACATATGTGCTATACTGTAAAAAACTGTATTTGCATTTGGCAAACGGACACCTGTTTCGGGTGACCTATTACATATATATTGGAGTTTATTATGGCATTACATACCATATCCAACAATTGCCTTGTGGTCACCATCTCCGACCTTGGCGCAGAGCTGCAAAGTATTAAAAGCTCTGACGGAAAAGAATATTTGTGGCAGGGAGATGCTGAATTTTGGGGAAGACGCTCCCCGATCTTGTTTCCTTTTGTGGGGGCGGAGGTGAACGATACCTACCGTTATGACGGCAAAAGCTATCATATGCCCCAGCACGGGTTTGCACGTGATGAGGAATTTACGTTTGTGGAAAAGGAGGGCTCACGGATCGTTTTTTCATTGGAATCCAGCGAAAAAACGCGTGAGAATTATCCCTTTGATTTTCTTTTGACGGTGGAATACAGCCTTCTCAATAACGAGCTTCACGTCAAGTGGACGGTAGCCAATCGCACGGAGGGTGTGATGTACTATGCCATTGGCGCACATCCTGCATTTAATTTGCCTGAGGACTTACCGAGAGAAGACTGCTATATTATGCTTGACAAAATTCCGCAGAAGCTGACGACGATTTCGGGTCGTTACGCTGCGGAGGAGGTCAGCACCAAGAATACACTTCACATAACACCCAACCGTATGATCCGTTTGGAACACGATCTTTTCAAGAATGATGCACTGGTATTTGAGAATTCTCAG
>JAFTKF010000006.1 GCA_017453405.1 Clostridia bacterium | reverse complement strand
GGGAAGAAGGCATCAAGCATATCAGCGAATACAGTGATGCTTCGACCGAACGCGGTAAGGCAATGCGCCGTGCCATTTGCGAAAAACTGCATTTCGCTTCACTGGAGTTTCAATCGCTTCAGGGTGTGGTCGAAGCGATCGGCATTCCCGAATGCCGTTTGTGTACCTATTGCTGGACGGGCAAAGAATAAAAAGATTCACGGCGCAAGTCGTTCACAGAAAGGAAAATATTATGAATCATCAGTCAAAATCTGAAAGCTATGCTGCAGCCGGTGTCGATATTACTGCCGGCTACAAAGCAGTTGAATTAATGAAAAAACATATCGCGCGTACGATGGTAAACGGTTCTGCTGCTGATATCGGCGGTTTTGGCGGATTGTTTGCACTCGACCTTTCGGGCTATCGTAATCCTGTTCTTGTGTCGGGCACGGACGGTTGCGGAACTAAGGTCAAGCTCGCCATTTTGATGGATAAGCACGATACGATCGGTATTGATGCGGTGGCGATGTGCGTGAATGATATTATCTGCTCCGGCGCAAAACCGCTTTTCTTCCTCGACTATATTGCTTGCGGCAAAAATTATCCTGAAAAGATTGCGGATATCGTTGGCGGTGTTGCCGAGGGCTGTGTGCAGTCAGGCGCAGAATTGATCGGCGGTGAGACGGCAGAGCATCCCGGTATGATGCCCAGCGAGGACTATGACCTTGCAGGCTTCGCGGTCGGTATTGTGGATCGCGATAAAATTCTTGATAACACCAAAATGGCAGTGGGTGATGTTGTGATCGCACTGGCATCCAGCGGTGTTCATTCCAACGGATTTTCGCTTGTGCGTAAGGTATTTAATATTGATGCGAATCCCGCATCGCTGTATGAGGCTTCGGAAGCACTCGGCGGTAAAAGTATAGCAGAAACACTGCTGACGCCCACCTAGATTTATGTGAAGTCCGTGTTGGCACTGCTTGAAGAGGCCAACGTAAAGGGCATCAGCCACAACACGGGCGGCGGCTTCTATGAAAATATTCCGCGTTCCATTCCCAAGGGTTTAACTGCCAAGATCGACAAAGCCTCGATTCGTGTGCTTCCCATTTTCGATCTCATTGCCAAAACCGGTGATATTCCGGAAAGAGATATGTATAACACCTATAATATGGGTGTTGGTATGAGTATTGTAGTTCCTGCAAAAGAAGTGGATACTGCTCTTCAGATTCTTCGTGACAACGGCGAGGATGCCTATGTCATCGGTGAAATTGTCAGCGGTGACGACGGTGTGGTGCTTTGCTGATGACTAAGAAACGAATTGCTGTACTTGTTTCGGGTGGTGGCACCAATTTGCAAGCACTGATCGATGCCGAAAGGCGGCAAGAGCTGGGAAACGGTACGATCGCGCTTGTGATTGCTTCCAAGCCCGATGTCTATGCCCTGGAGCGGGCAAAGAATCACGGCATTGAGGCACGCGTAATGGCACGCAAGGAGTATGCAACGATTGCGGAGTACTCCAAGGCACTGTCGGATGCGTTGCTTGCTGACAAGATCGATCTTGTGGTACTTGCCGGTTTTCTGACGATTATTGATGAGCAGGTATACGAAAGCTTCCCCAATCGGATTCTGAATGTACATCCAGCACTGATTCCGTCTTTTTGCGGCAAAGGCTTTTACGGCTTACGTGTTCACGAAGCGGCACTGGAAAAGGGTGTCAAGCTTTCGGGGGCTACGGTACATATTGTTACGCCTGAATGCGATGCCGGTCCGATCGTTTTGCAGAAAGCGGTCGAGGTCAAAGATGACGATACCCCGGAAACGCTCCAGAAGAGGATTATGGAAGAAGCAGAATGGAAGATCTTGCCCGAGGCTGTCAAACTGTTTTGCGACGGCAGGGTAGAGGTCGTTCAGAACAGAGTGTATATCAAAGGAGAATGAATATGAAGGTTTCTACGATTGCGAATGAATTGAATTCTCTTGCCTACCATGGCAGAGGTATTATGATCGGCAAAAGTGCCGACGGGAAAAAGGCAATTACTGCTTACTTTATTATGGGAAGAAGCGTTAACAGCCGTAACCGTATTTTTGTGGCAGAGGGTGAAGCAATGCGCACCAAAGCCTTTGATGAATCCAAAATGACCGATCCGCATCTGATCATCTATTATCCCGTCAGAGTGCTCGGTAACAAGACCATTGTAACCAATGGCGACCAGACCGATACCATTTATGAACTGATGGACAAGCAAATGACATTTGAACAGGCGCTCAGAACCAGAGAATTTGAGGATGATGCACCCAACTTCACTCCCAGAATTTCGGGTATTATTCACCGTGAAAAGGGAGACATGAATTATGCCCTTTCGATTCTTAAGAGTGCAGAAGGTGATGACAGCTCGTGTGAGAGATTTACGTTTGCTTATTCGAATCCTTTGGCAGGTAAAGCGAAATTCATTCATACCTATAACGGCGACGGCAATCCGCTTCCGTCGTTTGAGGGCGAGCCGAAAACGCTTGAGCTGCCCGATGCCGATATTGATTCTCTTACCGATCTGATCTGGACCAATCTGAATGAAGATAACAAGGTGTCGCTTTTTGTCAGATACATTGATATTGACAGCGGTGAGACCGAAACAAGAATTGTGAATAAAAACGTTTGAGGAGTAGAAAAATGAAAGAATTTGAACTCAAGTACGGTTGTAATCCCAATCAAAAGCCTGCCAAGATCTTTATGAACGATGGCAGTGATCTTCCGATTGAAATTCTGTCGGGCCGTCCCGGCTACATTAACTTTTTGGATGCTTTTAATTCCTGGCAGCTTGTCAAGGAATTGAAGGAAGCTACCGGACTTCCCGCGGTGACCTCCTTTAAACATGTCAGCCCCACTTCGGCGGCGGTTGGTGTTAAGCTTTCGGATTCTCTCAAAAAAGCTTGCTTCGTTGACGATGTGGAGGGTCTTGATGATTCTCCGCTTGCTTGCGCATATGCGAGAGCAAGAGGCACTGACAGAATGTGTTCCTTCGGTGACTGGGTCGCACTTTCCGATGTGTGTGATGTTACGACCGCACTTCTGATCAAGAGAGAGGTTTCGGACGGTATTATTGCTCCCGGCTATGAGCCTGAGGCACTTGAAATTCTCAAGAGCAAGAGAAAGGGTAATTATAACATCGTCAAGATCGATCCTGACTATGTTCCCGAAGCAATCGAACACAAAACCGTTTACGGTATTACATTTGAGCAGGGAAGAAACAATTTTGAACTCAACAAGGCACTGCTTTCCAATGTTGTAACAAAAAACAAAAATTTCCCCGAAAGCGCTGTTCGCTATCTGATTATTGCGTTGATCACGTTGAAATACACGCAGTCGAACTCGGTATGCTATGCTGTTGACGGACAGGCAATCGGTGTCGGCGCAGGTCAGCAGTCGAGAATTCACTGTACCCGTCTTGCCGGAACGAAAGCGGATACCTGGTTCCTCCGTCAGCACGAAAAGGTTCTGAATCTGCCCTTCAAGGATACGATTGCAAGACCTGACCGTGATAATGTTATTGACGGTTATATGAATAAGAATGAAGAAGATGTTTGCGCCGTCGGTAAGTGGCAGAAATATTTTACCGAACAGCCCGCACCGCTGACCGATGCGGAAGCTCACGAATATTTGTCCTCGATTACAGGTGTAGCACTCGGCTCGGATGCTTTCTTCCCGTTCAGCGATAATATCGAGCGTGCGAAAAAGAGCGGTGTTTCTTACATCGCTGAGCCCGGCGGATCGATTCGCGATGATCTTGTCATCGAATGCTGTGATAAATACGGTATGACGATGGCGTTTACCGGCATGCGTCTGTTCCACCATTGATCCACTACTGAAAGGATATCCTATGAAAGTTATGGTAATTGGCGGTGGCGGAAGAGAACACGCCATCATCAAAAAAATAAAAGAAAACCAATCGGTGAAGACGATCTATGCGCTTCCTGGCAATGGCGGTATGGCATCGGATGCTGTTTGTGTTGATATCGGTGCTAAGGATATTCCCGCTATTGTGGAATTCGCCGTTTTGAACAAGATCGATTATGCAATCGTTGCCCCCGATGATCCCTTGGTTCTCGGTTGCGTGGATGCACTGGAAGAAAAGGGAATTCCTTGCTTCGGACCGCGCGCGAATGCTGCGATCATTGAAGGCAGTAAAGTCTTTTCAAAAAATCTGATGAAGCGTTACGGTATTCCGACAGCTCGCTATGAGGTGTTTGACGATCTTTCGAATGCACTGGAATATCTGAAAACCGCCCCCATTCCCACGGTGATCAAGGCGGACGGTCTTGCACTGGGTAAGGGTGTGATTATCGCTACGACCCGTGAAGAAGCATTTGATGCAGTCACAGCTATGATGCAAGACAAGGTATTTGGCAAGAGCGGTGATCATATCGTTATTGAAGAATTTTTGGAAGGCCCTGAGGTATCGGTCCTTGCTTTTACGGACGGCAAGGTTTGTGTGCCGATGGTTTCTTCGATGGATCATAAGCGCGCGTTTGATGGTGATCTTGGATTGAATACAGGCGGTATGGGAACGGTTGCGCCCAATCCCTATTATACCGAGGATATTGCCAAGGTCTGTTACGAAACCATCTTTATGCCTACGGTTCGTGCGATGAATCAGGAAGGGAGAACCTTTAAAGGGTGTCTTTATTTCGGTTTGATGCTGACAGCAAACGGTCCTAAGGTGATTGAATACAATTGCCGTTTCGGCGATCCTGAAACGCAGGTTGTTTTGCCGCTTTTAGAAAGCGACCTTCTGACGGTTATGCAGGCTGTCACAAACGGTACGCTGGCAGAGTGTAATGTCAAATTCAAAGATGAAGCCGCTTGCTGTGTGATTATGGCATCCAACGGCTACCCTTCATCGTATGAAAAAGGTTTTGAGATCTCGATACCCGAGGATCTTGCCGAATCGGTATATGTGGCAGGTGCTACCCTGAAGGACGGCAAGCTGCTGACAAATGGCGGTCGCGTATTGGGTGTTACTTCTACCGATAAAACTTTATGCGGTGCGATTGAAAAAAGCTATGCCAAGGTAAGACGTATCGAATTCAAAAATGCTTTTTACCGTCGGGATATCGGTCAAAGAGCATTGCAGGCAAGTAAGAAAGGGGAATGACAATGGTATATAGAATACTGGTAGAAAAAAGAGAAGGGTTAGCGCACGAAGCGACCGCACTTCTTTCCGAATTGACACAGCTTCTCGGTATCAAATCGCTTCAGGCAATTCGCTTGTTTAACCGTTACGATGTGGAAAACATAGCAGAAGAGTTATTTGCCGATGCGGTGAATTCCGTTTTTTCAGAGCCTCAGCTTGATGTGGTAACCGAAACGCTTCCCGAGGATGCCGACTGTATTTTTGCGGTTGAATATTTGCCCGGTCAATTTGACCAGCGTGCCGATTCTGCCGCACAGTGCATCCAGATCATTTCCTGCGGCGAACGCCCTTTGATCCGCACGGCACGTGTGTATGCTTTGTACGGCAGCTTGAGCGAAGACGATATTGCTGAAATCAAAAAATACGTGATCAATCCCGTGGAGGCGCGTGAAGCAACGCTGGATAAGCCCGAGACATTACAGATGCAGTATGATCTTCCCACATCGGTTCAGACACTGGATGGATTTACGGCACTGGATGAAGAGGAGCTTGCAGACTTTATCAAAACCTATGCGTTGGCAATGGATCTTGACGATATTCGGTTTTGTCGCGATTATTTCGTGAGCGAAGACCGCGATCCTACCATTACTGAGATTCGTATGATCGATACCTATTGGTCGGATCATTGCCGCCATACAACCTTCTTGACGACGATTGATTCTGTCAGCTTTGATGATGAGCTTCTTCAAAAGACATATGAGGAATATATTGCTACCAGAGAAGCACTCGGTAGAACCAAGCCCCAGAATCTGATGGATATTGCAACGATTGCGGTTCGGTATCTGAAGAAAAACGGCTATCTTGACAAGCTTGATGAATCGGAAGAGATCAATGCTTGTACGGTTAAGATTGATGTGGAGGTTGATGGCGTCAAAGAGCCGTGGTTACTGCTCTTTAAGAATGAAACGCACAATCATCCGACCGAAATCGAGCCTTTTGGCGGTGCTGCGACTTGTATTGGAGGCGCGATCCGTGACCCGCTTTCGGGAAGAAGCTATGTATATGCCGCAATGCGTGTAACAGGTGCGGCAGATCCGACTAAGCCTGTTTCCCAAACCATCAAAGGAAAGCTTCCACAGAGAAAGATCGTTACAACAGCTGCGGCGGGCTACTCCTCTTACGGCAATCAGATCGGTCTAGCAACCGGTATGGTAGACGAATTGTATCACGACGGGTATGCCGCAAAACGTATGGAAATCGGTGCGGTGATTGCCGCGGCTCCTCAGGAAAACGTCAGACGCGAAAGCCCTGAAGATGGTGATATCGTTATTTTGCTCGGCGGTCGAACCGGTCGAGACGGCTGTGGCGGCGCTACCGGTTCATCGAAAAAGCATACGCTTTCATCCTTGGAAACTTGCGGTGCTGAGGTACAGAAGGGTAATGCGCCCGAAGAAAGAAAGCTTCAGCGTCTTTTCCGCAATCCTGATGCAACACGTATGATCAAGCGTTGCAACGACTTTGGTGCGGGCGGTGTTTCGGTTGCAGTCGGTGAGCTTGCCGACGGACTGGATATCAATCTGGATGCTGTTCCGAAAAAATATGACGGTATTGACGGTACAGAGCTTGCAATTTC
>JAFTKF010000103.1 GCA_017453405.1 Clostridia bacterium | reverse complement strand
GGGGAATTTGTCGCCCTTCTCGGGCATAACGGTTCGGGAAAATCCACGCTGGCAAAGCTGCTTGCCTCGGTGCTGGATATGCAGTCGGGCAGTATTGTGATCGACGGCATCTCCTTGGGTGACATCAAGACCGAGGAGGAACTGTTCGAGCTTCGTTCCAAGGTGGGAATGGTCTTTCAGAATCCCGATGACCAGCTTGTGGCAACCGTGGTGGAGGAGGATATTGCCTTCGGGCCTGAAAATCTCGGTCTTGATCCGATCGAGATCCGCCGCCGTGTCTACCGCGCTTTGCAGGCGGTGGATATGCTTGCTTACCGCAAGCACGCGCCCCATCGCTTATCGGGCGGTCAGAAGCAGCGCATTGCGATCGCAGGGGTGCTTGCCATGATGCCCGAATGCATCGTATTTGACGAAGCGACCGCGATGCTTGACCCGAAGGGTCGGCGGGATGTGATGCGTATGATCGAAAAGATCCACGAAAGCGGCATTACCGTCTTGCACATCACGCACAATATGAAGGAAGCGCTTCTTGCCGACCGCGTGGTGGTGATCAACGACGGCAAGCTGCTGTTAGAGGGCACGCCCCGTGAAGTCTTCTCACAGGTAGAGACCCTGCGCGAGGTCGGGCTGGAAGCACCGCAGGTGACAGAGCTGTTTTATGCCCTGCGGCAGTACGGCATTGATGTTTCGGAGGATACCGTTACGGAGGACGAAGCGTTTGATGCCATTTGCAAGCTGTATGAGGACAGCGTATAAGCTTTAGAAGAAAGAAAGTGAAATCGGTTATGACCAACAAGACCTTTGAGAAAACCGAATATATCCTTTGTGCCGAGCATCTGGTCTATGAATACGGCATCGGTACGCCCTTTCGCAAAAAGGCGCTTGACGATGTCAGCTTCGGTGTGAAAAAGGGGCGCATTACCGGCATTATCGGGCATACAGGCTCGGGAAAATCCACCCTTGTGCAGATGATGAACGGACTGTTGAAGCCCCAATCGGGCAAGGTGTATTTTCAGGGCGAGGATATTCATAAGGACAAAGCCACCCTTCCCGCTCTGCGCTATAAGGTGGGACTGGTCTTCCAGTATCCCGAATATCAGCTTTTTGAGGAAAGCGTGCGGCGCGATATCGCTTACGGCCCTTCCAATATGGGTCTTAGCGAGGAAGCGGTAGCCCGCCGTGTAGAGGAAGCGGCGGAGTTTGTCGGGCTGGATAAATCCCTTCTTGATAAATCGCCCTTTGATCTTTCGGGCGGTCAGAAGCGCCGCGTGGCAATTGCGGGTGTGATTGCGATGCGTCCCGAGGTGCTGATCCTCGACGAGCCTGCCTCGGGTCTTGACCCGATCGGCAGAAAGAACATTTTTGAAGGACTGCTCCGTTACCGTGACAGCACGGGAGCGGCTGTTGTGATCGTCAGTCACAGTATGGAGGATATGGCAATGTATGCCGAGGATATCGTGGTGCTTTCCCACGACAGACTGATCCTTTCGGGCACGCGGGACGAGGTGTTCTCGCACGCGGACGAGCTGATCGCGCATTCGCTTGATGTTCCCGACATTGCCCGACTTGCCGCAAGGCTTCGCCGCGCGGGACTTCCCTTGGCGGCAAATCTTTACACGGTGGAAGAAACGGCAAAGGCAATCGCGGCACTCTTGAAGGGGGGAACGGTATGATCAAGGATATCACGCTCGGGCAGTATTTTCCCGGAGATTCGTTTTTACACCGTCTTGACCCCCGTATGAAGATCGTTCTGTCGATGCTGTTTATCGTGATGATCTTTCTTGCCTCCAGTCTCGTTTCGCTTCTGGCGGTGACGGTTCTGACCTTTTTACTGCCCTTCGTGGGCAAGATCCCGATGAAGACCGTCTTCGGGGCGATCAAGCCGCTCCGTTGGGTAGTTCTCATTATGATGGTGCTCTTTCTCTTTACGGGAGGGGGCGAGGGCTATCATATTCTGTGGGAATTCCACTGGCAATTTATTAACCTTGTCATTTCGGTGGAGGGCATTCTCAAGGCGATTGCGGTTTCGGTGCGCATTGTGATCCTTGTGGTGTCGGTCAGTGTGATCTTATCGTACACGACCTCCCCGATCGCGCTTGCTGACGGCATTGAGAGCCTGCTTTCGCCGCTGAAGCGCCTGCGCGTGCCCGTGCACGATTTCGCGATGATGATCACGATCGCGATGCGGTTTATTCCGATTCTGATCGAAGAGACCGACAAAATTATGTCGGCACAGACGGCAAGGGGCGCGGATTTCCATTCGGGCTCGCTGGTGAAGCGCGCCAAAGCCCTGATTCCCGTGTTTATTCCTTTGTTTGTGTCATCGGTGCGCCACGCCGATAATCTTGCGACGGCAATGGAATGCCGTCTGTATCGCGGGGGCAATAACCGCACGCGGATGCGCTCGCTTTGCTATGCGACAAGAGATCTTCTGGCACTTTTTGCGATGGGACTTCTTCTTGTCGGTATCATTCTTCTGACCGCTGAGGTAACATACGGCTATCTCGGTTTTCGCTACGTATAAAGACTGGATAGGTATTGTGATGAAAATAGTACTGGAGATCGCGTATGTCGGAACGGCTTACAGCGGCTTTCAGGTGCAGGACAATGCACCGAGTATACAAAAGACCCTGCAGGAAGCGCTGGAGATGTTTTTTGAAACCAAGCTGTTGCTGTCGGGATGCAGCAGAACCGATTCCGGGGTGCACGCCAAGCAGTTTTATGCCAGCATCGAAGGGGATATCAGCGAAAATTTCCCCGTTGAGCGGCTTCCGAAAGCGACCGCGCGCTTTTTGCCGCGGGATATCGTCATTTTGTCCGCCCGCCGTGTGGAGGAAAGCTTCCACGTTCGCTATGATGTGGTCTATAAGGAATATGAATATCTGATCGTCAATACCGAGGTGCGCGATCCCTTTATGCTCGGCCGCGCGTATCATTACACGCGTCCGATCGATGCCGATCTTCTGAACACCGCTGCACAGCAGTTTGTCGGACGGCATGATTTCGCCGCCTTTATGTCGGCAGGCTCGAAGGTGACCGATACCGTCAGAGAGATCCGCTATTTTACCGTTGAGCGCGTGGGCGCGCTTGTCCGTATGCGGGTGGCGGCAGATGGCTTTCTTTACAATATGGTGCGCATTCTTTGCGGCACACTGCTTGCCGTGAATGAGGGCAAGATCAGCCCGGAGGGGCTTGGTGATGTGATTTTGTCAAAGGACAGATCCCGTGCGGGGGCAACGCTTCCTCCGGAGGGTCTGTATCTTTCCCGTGTGGTCTACTGACGGGATATTATGCCTTGGAAGGGAGAAACGGTATGAAAAAAACAGGCGTGATCTATCATAACGGCTATTACCGTATCTCGAAAAGGCTGCGCGTGCTGAAATACGTAACGCTTCTTCTGCTTCTTCTCTTTTCTCTTTTGCTGTTTATGGCGTTCCGACAAGATATGACACTGAATCATTTCCGTTATCTTCTCAGGAATTTCGATTTTTCGCCGAATGCCGCCTCGACATCGGGAGACACTATTTATTATAACGGCGACAGCGAGGCGACCTTCGGCTTTGTGTCGGGGGGCTTTGCGACGGTGACCGATACGCGCGTGTTTGTGACCGATCGTTCCTCCTCCACCACCTTTTCGCTGTATCACGGCTACCGTGAGCCGCGTGGGGTGTTTTCCGACACCTTTATGCTGCTGTATGACCGCAAGGGCTCGTCGCTGACGGTGTACAATGCCTTTTCGGCGGTGAAAACCATGCAGTTCGACGGTACGGTGTGTACCGCCGCCCTTGCCGATAACGGCACGTTTGCCGTGGCGGTGGCAGAGGATAACGGCTATTATACGACGGTGTACGTTTACGACCGCTCGTTTCGGTTGGTCAATACGCTGTCGAAATATAAATATACCACCGCGCTGTCCTTTTCCGACAGCGGAACAGAATTGCTGGTGGGCAGTCGGTATACCGACAAGGACGGCAAAAACGCGTATGAGCTTTTACTGCTCGGCGTGGGAGATACTGCGGCAAAAGCCGAGGTCTCACTGCGTGAAACGGTGTATGCCGCGGCAGTGCTAGAGGACGGCAGCTTTGCCGCTCTAACGGCTTCCGAGGCGCTGTTTTATCACGCCGACGGCTCTTTGGATACCTCGTATACGCTTGTGGGAGTGCCGCACAAAAGCCTGATCGGAAGACAGGGGATCCTGACCTTGACAAGCTCTGCCGACAAGCGCGAGGAAACGCTTATGTATTATACCCCCACGCGTGAAGCGCACATCCCGCTTTCGGCAAAAGCTGTGTCCTTCGGGGAGGATGACGGCTATCTCTATCTTCTGAGCGAGGATACCCTTTGGCTGTACCGCAAGACGGATGGGGCGCTCGCTTCGACAGCTGTGCCCGTGACGGGCGCGATCATGCTGGTTTCGGATTCCTCACGGGTCTATCTTGCCACCACATTTCGGGCAGATCGCTTGGACGGTGAGGCGCTCTTTGGGAAAAATCCCGAAAAAGACACAGAAACTTAACATAAAGCACAGATAAACCGCTTATATTGTACCGTGATACGGTTTCGAAAAAGGAGGAGCTTTTTGGCAGGATATTTGATTGACGGCGCTATGATCCTTATCTTTCTGATCTTCGTCGCCTATTATACGCACCGCGGATTCGTGGCATCCTTGCTTGGATTTTTGAAATTTTTCGTTGCCTCGGGCGTTGCCACGCTCTTTTCCCCCACTTTGGGAGAGCGCTTTCAGCCCTTTATTTCCGAGCGGCTCGGCACGGGGCACGGGGAGGATTTCTTCTCGGTTATGCTGCAGAAAATGGTATCCTCGGGCTATATTGCCAAGGCGTTGGCATTTTCGCTTTTGTTTTTCGGCACGATCGTCGCCTTGAAGATTATTGAGCTTCTGGCAGGCGCGATCACCAAGCTGCCGATTCTGCATTTTATCGATCGCTCGCTCGGGATGCTGCTCGGCGTGGCGGTTGGCTTCTTTTGGATACAACTACTCGCCTTTGCGGGCGTGGCTTTGGGAGAGTATACCAAGGGAATGTTTGACTTCATTCCCGAAGGCACGTATCAAAGCACGACGGTCTGCAAGTGGCTGTATGAAAATAATCTGTTCAAATGGATCATTGAACGCTTGATGGAGACACTTGCCCGCTGAGTGGGCAGGCTTCGCTGTGATAATAGAAAGGATAATGGACAGCCGTCAGCGGCTGTTCGGTACGACCGATGGAAATGTGTACCAGATGTAAAAAACGTGTCGCCGTGGTGTTTATCACCCGTATTGAGGGCGACAAGACCTTCAATGAAGGAATCTGTATGAAGTGTGCCAAGGAGCTTGGCATCAAGCCCGTCAGCGACGTGCTTGAAAAAATGGGATTGACCGATGAAGATATCGAAAATATGGAAGACGAAGTGGGCAGTATGATGGCAATGCCCGATATGCCCGATCTTGGGGATAACGGCAAGACACCGCCCGTGGACTTCCGTAAGCTGTTCGGACCGCTTGCCGCAATGGGGCAGAATGCACAGAACGGCGAGGCACCCAATAAGGAACGCGATAAAGGCAAGGGCAAGGAGAAGGCAGGCAAAAAGTTTTTGTCCGCGTACTGCTCGGATGTGACCGCCAAGGCACGTGAGGGCAAGATCGACGGCATCATCGGCAGAGACCGCGAGCTTGAAAGACTGATGCAGATCCTTTGCCGCAGACAGAAGAACAATCCCTGCCTGATCGGTGAGCCTGGTGTCGGTAAGACCGCGATCGCCGAAGCGCTGGCACAGCGTATTGTGGAGGGTAGAGTGCCCTTCAAGCTGGAAGGCAAGGAAGTGCATATGCTCGACCTCACCGCATTGGTAGCGGGTACGCAGTTCAGAGGACAGTTTGAAACCCGTATGAAGGGACTGATCGACGAGGTCAAGGCACTTGGTAATGTGATCCTTGTAATCGACGAGGTGCACAGCATCGTGGGAGCAGGCGATTCCGAGGGCAGTATGAATGCCGCCAACATCCTGAAGCCCGCACTGTCGCGCGGAGAGATCCAGGTGATCGGCGCGACGACCTTGACCGAATACCGCAAATACATCGAAAAGGATTCGGCACTGGAACGCCGTTTTCAGCCGATCATTGTGGAGGAATCCTCGGTGGAGGATTCGATCGCGATCCTGAAGGGGATCAAGAGCTATTATGAAAGCTTCCACGGCATCACCGTGCCAGATGCGGTGGTGGAACGCGCGGTCATTTTGTCCGAGCGCTATATTACCGACCGTTTTCTTCCCGATAAAGCCATTGACCTTCTGGATGAAGCGTGTGCGCATCTTGCCCTGCATTCCGAGGTGGTCAGCCGTGCCGAACGCAACGCGGCACTGCTCAAAGCCATTACAGCAGAGCGCGAGGCACTGGAGGCAAAAGAGCCGAAGAATGACGAAGAGCAGAATGATAAATACCGTGCGCTTGCCGAATGCCGTTCGCGCGAGCTGGCAACGCAGGCAGAGCTTGACCGCGCCCTTGCCGAACGCGAAAATCTGCACCTGACGATCAAGGATCTCGCCGAGGTGATTGAGGTCTGGACCGGCATTCCGTCCACCAACATTACCGAAAACGAGTATCTGAAGATCGATCGCCTT
Source organism: Clostridia bacterium (assembly GCA_017453405.1). Lineage (GTDB taxonomy): Bacteria > Bacillota > Clostridia > Oscillospirales > CAG-272 > RGIG1993. The sequence goes on along the minus strand of JAFTKF010000103.1, from coordinate 1,386 downwards.
GGTGAGAGACTGTCTTCGCGCATTATCGGTCAGGATAAGGCAGTGGATGCGGTGGTTCGTGCCATCAAGCGCAATCGCGCGGGTGTTTCGTATAAGCGTAAGCCGGTTTCGTTTATTTTTGCAGGCCCTACGGGTGTCGGCAAGACTGAGCTTGTCAAGCAGCTTGCGGGTGAGCTTTTTGACTCTCCCGATGCGTTGATCCGTCTGGATATGTCGGAATTTATGGAAAAATTTGCGGTATCGCGCCTGATCGGAGCGCCCCCCGGATACGTTGGCTATGACGATGCGGGACAGCTGACCGAAAAGATCCGCCGCAAGCCCTATTCGGTGGTATTGTTTGACGAGATCGAAAAGGCGCATCCCGATGTGATGAATATTCTTCTGCAGATCCTTGACGACGGTGTGATCACCGACGCGAGGGGCAAGAAGGTCAATTTTGAAAACACCGTGATCGTGATGACCACCAATGCAGGTGCAGTCGGCGTGTCGGCAACCGCAGGCTTTATGACGGGCGAGGCGGCATCGACTGACAGTGATAAGACCGACAAAGCACTGTCGCAGTTTTTGCGCCCGGAATTTCTCAACCGTGTCGACGAGATCATCACCTTCCGCTCGCTGGATGAAAAGGATTTTGTCAAGATTGCCAAAATTATGCTCCGCGATCTGGAAAAAGCACTTGCGGAAAAGGGTATTTCGCTCACCTTTACCGAAAAAGCGGTGGAAGCTCTTGCCAAGAAATCCTTCTCGATCAAATACGGCGCAAGAAATCTTCGCCGCACCATCCAGCGCGATGTGGAGGATGCCCTTGCACAGCGCCTGATCAGCGATTACGAAGCCAGAATCACCGCCGTCTCGGTCGACGCCGACGAAAACGGCAATATGATCATCGCTTGCGACTGATCGAAAATTCTTCCGTCACCCCGTTCTGGAAAACTTTTTTCAAAAAGTTTTCCAAGAAAACAATATCTTTATAGCAAAGCAGCCGTTGTCAAATGCTCACGATCCCTGTAAGCGTTTGACAACGGCGCATTTTTTTGGTAGTGTAAATCATCCCGACTCTACCGGAGAGCGTAAAATGAGCGGAGTGACGGCAAGAGGGAAAAGTAAGAGCCCTCTCACCCGCTGACGCGGGAGCTCTCCCGAGGGGAGAGCCTTTTTTGGCGCTATGTTGCCTTTTTTGCAGTTCGTTTGCTTTGCATCTACCTATATTATATCGTTCATATAGTTCCGATGAATGCGGAGACTGCACAATAGCCTTCCTCCGAGAGGAAGGTGGCACGCGAAGCGTGACGGAAGGAGCCGGCGTGACTTTGAATTTGTGGTGACTTGATTGTCACGCGTTCTTCCTCAGTCGCCTCCGGCGCCGGCGTCTCGCTGCGGCTCGGT
>JAFTKF010000102.1 GCA_017453405.1 Clostridia bacterium | reverse complement strand
TATGTCCGGCTTCGTGGCCACTGAGGAAATGACCGCGCTTTTCAAGGAACATCCCGAAGCGATTGACAACACCGTTAAAATTGCCGATATGTGCAATTTCAGTTTTGAATTCGGAAAGAACAAGCTTCCGGTATACGAAGTACCCGAAGGTTATACACCAAAAAAATATCTTGAAATGCTTGCCCGCAAGGGACTTGACGAAAAAATCGCCAGCGGAGAGATCACATTCGATGAAAATCGTACGCTTGACGATTACAAAGCTCGTATTCTCTATGAGCTTTTGGTCATTGGCAAAATGGGATATGATCAATATTACCTGATCGTTTGGGACTTTGTCAACTATGCCAAAACACACGGCATATCGGTAGGACCGGGAAGAGGATCGGGGGCGGGAAGTCTGATCGCTTATCTGATCGGTATCACTGAAGTAGATTCCATTCGTTATAAACTGCTCTTTGAGCGCTTTCTGAATCCTGAACGTGTATCCATGCCCGACTTTGATATTGATTTCGGTGATGATAAACGAGATCTCGTCATTGAATATGTCACACAAAAATACGGAAGCGATCGTGTTTCTCAGATCATCACCTTCGGTACACTCGCCGCAAAGCAAGCCATTCGCGATGTCGGCCGCGCACTCGATATGCCGTATGCAGATGTAGACCGTATTGTAAAAATGCTGGATCATTCCAAGGCAACCAAGCTCGATGATCTGATCACCGATGAGCTTCGCGAGCTTTGTAAAACCTCTCCCGAAGTGGATAATCTGATTGAAAAAGCCAGGGCTCTTGAAGGAATGCCGCGCAACATTTCCACCCACGCGGCAGGGGTGATCATTACCGCCGATCCGATTTTGACCTATGTTCCTCTTGCCACAAGCGGAGATGTGACGCTGACCCAGTATAATATGACCAATGTCGCTTCTCTCGGACTTTTGAAATTTGATTTTCTCGCTTTAAGGAATCTCACGATCATTGATCGTGCCGAACGGGAAATCCAAAAACGGGACAAAACCTTTGACATCAAAATGATCCCCACCGATGACAAAGAAACCCTGCGCTTGATCGCACAGGGACAAACCGCAGGAGTCTTTCAGCTGGAATCAGCAGGTCTGAAACGGCTTTTAAACAATATGAAGCCCCGCAATATTGAAGAAATCACATTGGCAATTTCTCTGTATCGCCCCGGTCCAATGGATTCTATTCCCAAGTATTTGGAGAATCGCGCCAATCCATCCAAAATCTCGTATCCTATTCCTCTTCTCAAAGACATCCTTGACGAAACCTGCGGCATTATCATCTATCAGGAGCAGGTTATGCAGATCTGCCGCCGCGTTGCCAATTTTTCATACGGAAAATCGGATATCATCAGACGAGCGATGTCAAAGAAAAAAGGAGATGAGATGGAAAAAGAACGCGCCGCTTTTTTGAAGGGGGCAAAAGATAATTTCATTCCCGAACAAGACGCTGCCGCTCTGTTTAACGAAATGACTAGTTTCGCCAAGTACGCATTTAATAAAAGTCACGCGGCTTCGTACGCGTTTATCTCTTACCGTACCGCCTATTTGAAGGCGCATTACCCACTTGCGTACTATGCTTCACTTCTGACTTCGGTGATGGGGAATAATACCAAAATTGCCGAATATATCAATGATTGCGCCAAACAGCGCATTCGCGTCCTGCCACCCGATATCAACGAAAGTGTAACAGATTTCTCCGTAAACGAAAATCACATCCGATTCGGTCTTGCAGGTGTTAAGCATATCGGTTATTCATTTGTAGATACCATTGTCAGAGAACGCGCCAAAGCGCCATTTACAAGCTTTATCGACTTTGTGGAACGAATGCTTAAATATAATTTGAGTAAACAGCAGTGTACCGCACTGATCAGCGTAGGCGCGTTTGATTCTCTCGGTATTTCGCGCAGCACTTTATTCGCTTCATCCGACGATATTCATAATCGGCTTTCCGAAATCTCGCGCTCCAATTTAACAGGGCAGACCGATCTTTTCTCGGCGATGCTTGGAGATGATTCTCCGCCTTCCTTTATGTATGAATATCCCAAAACCGAGGAACTTAGCACAAAACATCTTCTCCAGTTGGAAAAAGACAGCATTGGTCTGTATCTTTCGGGCAATCTTCTTGATGACGATGATGCAAATAATAGCACAGGTGCTATACGTTTTGTGACAACTGTGGATTCCTTATTATACAAAGAAGTAGGCTTTACGGTTAGTTATATGAATTCGTCAGGCACACCAACGGCTGTTACAAAAGCATCCAAGAAGGTATATGAAAAATTGCATGCAGTGGATGCTACAACAGGAGAAGGAATCGAAGTAGAAAAATGGGACTATTTCCCGACTCAATTCTGTTCTGTATCAAAATACTTCAAAGCGTGCCACGTATACAACCTATCTGCAGAGAAATTCAGTAGAGAGTATACAGTAACACCATACTGGGTAACAATGGACGGTTCCTATGTATATGGGGAACCGGTAGTAAAATCAATTTTACAATATCCTAGCATGTTGAAGTAGAGTGGAGGTGTATAAAATGAAATATGAAAAACCAAATATGTTCGTTATATGTATAGAAGATGAAAATATTAT
>JAFTKF010000101.1 GCA_017453405.1 Clostridia bacterium | reverse complement strand
GGCAAAAATAGTATCAGCAATTCAAGAAAAGGATGGAGCTTATATGAACACCAAATTCAAATTCAGCGAAAAAACAGTCAACACGCTTTTGTATGTTGGCGCGGCGGTTTTGATTCTTGCCATTCTGGGGCTTTCGATTTTTGCGTTTGCTTCCCGTAAGGATAAAAATCCCACGCCAACGCCCACAACGAGCACGACACCCACCACGACGAAGAAGACCCCGACAACGACAGCCAAGCCGCAGATCGAAGTTCCGATCAGCACGGCAAAGCCTCAGAATCAGGACACGCCTACGGTTGCAGAGCCTAAGTACACTACCCCTGTTGACGGCATTCTGAACAAGGATTACGATTCCGAGCTTCTGGTGTATTCGGTGACGATGAATGACTACCGCGTGCATCTTGGCGTTGACCTTGCGGCATCGGTGGGCAGTCCTGTCTACGCGATGGCTGACGGCAAGATCGTGACGGTTTCGGAGGACTATCTGATGGGCACGACCGTGAAGATCGAGCACGACGGTGGGCTTGTGTCGGTATACAGCAATTTACAGAGCACCTTGCCTGAAGGGATCGTGGAAGGGGCATCGGTAGAGGGTGGTCAGTTGATCGGCGGCGTTGGGGAAACGGCGATCATTGAACAGTGCGACGATGCGCATTTGCATCTTGAAGTGTTCAAAAACGGCAAGAATGTCGATCCGCTGGAGTATATCACGGTGAAGAGTGCCGCTGATCGCGGTGGCGATAGCGCGACAGAATGACAGCACCCAAAAAATCGGACAAGAGCTTTGCTTTTTCGGCATCTCTTGTCCGATTTTTTTGGCGTTTTGCCTTGACTTTTGGCGCACTTTGCGGTATGATGGAGCATATTGAGTGAACGATCAGAAGTGTGGATTGCGTGAAACATTTTTTACGCTGACAAATCCACCCAAAATTCCCGAAAAAGGTAGGCTTTCGCAAACGAGAGCTATGGTAATGATTATGGCAAACTTTGAACAGATCTTTGCGACGAATGTTTTTTCCGATGCGGAAATGCAAAAGCGTTTGTCGCCCGCGACCTATGAAAAGCTTCATAAGGTGATTGCCGAGGGCGGCGAGCTGGATATTGCCATTGCCAACGAAATTGCCGCGGCAATGAAGGACTGGGCGATGGAAAACGGCGCGACACATTATACGCATTGGTTTCAACCGATGACGGGGGTTGCCGCCGAAAAGCACGATTCTTTTTTGTCGGTGCAGGCAGACGGTACGGTGCTGTCGGCATTTTCGGGGAAAAAGCTGATCAAGGGTGAGCCGGATGCCTCTTCCTTTCCTTCGGGCGGTCTTCGTTCGACCTTTGAGGCGCGTGGCTATACGGCGTGGGATCCCACCTCGTATGTCTTTTTAAAAGCCAATACTCTCTGCATTCCGACGGTATTCTGCTCTTACAGCGGTCAGGTGCTTGACAAGAAAACACCGCTTTTGCGCTCGCTCAGCGCGCTTTCGAATGCGGCGGTGCGCCTGCTTCACATTCTCGGCAAGACCGAGGTGACACACGTGTATGCGCAGGTGGGTGCGGAACAGGAATATTTCTTGGTGGATAAAGAAAAGGCTGCCCGTCGCCGCGATCTTTTGTATACCGGAAGAACGCTGTTTGGCGCGAAGCCCCCGAAAACGCAGGAGCTGGATGACCATTATTTTGGCTCACTTCGCCCCGAATTCAAGCGGTTTATGGCAGAGCTTGACGAGGAGCTTTGGAAGCTTGGCATCTATGCGACCACCGAGCACAACGAGGCTGCCCCTTCTCAGCACGAGCTTGCGCCCATCTTTACCGAAGCCAACCGCGCTACCGACCAGAATCAGTTGACGATGGAGATCATGCGCAATGTGGCAGACCGCTTGGGTTTCCAGTGCCTCTTGCACGAAAAGCCTTTTATGCACATTAACGGCAGCGGCAAGCACGATAACTGGTCGCTTTCGACCAATACGGGGGAAAATCTGTTCAAGCCGGGCAGAGATCCCTATAACAACACACAATTTTTGCTGTTTCTGGCGGCTGTCATCAAGGCGGTCGACGAATATCAGGATCTTTTGCGCATTTCAGTGGCATCTGCCGCCAACGATCACCGTCTGGGTGCATCGGAAGCGCCCCCTGCGATCGTTTCGATCTATCTTGGGGACGAGCTTTCGGCGGTCCTTGACGCGATTATGCGCGGCAAGCGCTTTAATTCCGCGGCAAGAGAGCGGATGGAGATCGGTGTAGAATCTGTGCCTGAATTTGCCAAGGACACCTCTGACCGCAACCGTACCTCGCCTTTTGCTTTCACGGGCAATAAATTTGAATTTCGTATGGTTGGCTCATCGCAGTCGGTTGCCGATCCCACAATGGTGCTGAACACCATTATGGCAAACGCGCTTTGCGAATTTTCGGACAAGCTGATGCGTTCGGGCAAGGACAAGGAAGCTGCCGCACGCCGTCTGGTGCGTACCACGCTTCTCAAGCATAGCCGCATCATTTTCAACGGAAACAATTATTCTGCCGAATGGGTTGCCGAAGCCGAAGCGCGCGGGCTGTGCCATTACCGCACCGCCGCCGATGCGATCGTGCATTTTGAAGACGAAAAGAACATTCGTCTGTTTGAAAAGCACCGCATTTTCACCGCGACCGAGATCCGCTCGCGTGTGGATATTATGCTGGAAAATTATTTCAATGTCGTGAAGATCGAGGCACAGACGATGCTTTCGATGACAAGACAGGAGATCTTGCCTGCGGTCTACCGTTTTGAGACCGATCTTTGCGAGCTGATTGCCAAAAAACGCGCGGTATCTTTGCCCGACGGACACGAACGCGCCATTGCCGAGCGTGTTGCGGCAGGGGCAGACGGGCTGTATCACGCGGCAAACGCCCTCGACGAGGCGATTGCGGGCTGTGACGCGGTGCGCACTGCCGCTGAAGGCGCGGCATATATCCGCGATACGGTACTGCCTGCAATGAACGATGTTCGCGCATTTGCCGATGCGCTGGAAACCAATGTCGGCAAGGATGCCTGGCCCTTCCCGACATACGGAGAATTGTTACTGCACTGATCACGGGTGGGCGTTTGTGCCTATCGAATACACAATAAAAAACTGTTGCTGACCGTTTGGAAAGCAACAGTTTTTTTGTTTACAGATATCGATCGCAATACGCGTCGATGCCGTCGGCAAGGGCGGCGACATATTTTTTCTGCCACCACTGGCTGGCAAGGTTGGTAAGATCGGAGGAATTGGTCATAAAGCCGCATTCCACCAGCACCGAAGGAAGCCCCGATTTCAGAACCGCGAGGTTTTGCGTGTACTGGTTGGGCTTGGATGCCAGAGAGAAGGAGGCAAAGACCGCATCGACCAGATGGGAAGCAAGGGTCTCGGACTTGGCGTTGTAGCCGGTATAGCCATATGGCAGGATGTAATAGCGCGAGCCTTTGACAGAGGTATTGCTGGCGAAGGTGTTGCAGTGGATCGAGATTACAAGGTCGATATTGCTTTTGCGGTCCTTGATGAACTGACAGCGGGAATCGGCGTTGTAGATCGGAGAGGATTCGCTCAGGTATTTATTTTCGGGCAGTGTCGTGCCGTCGTGTGTCATAATGACATTGTAGCCGAGGGCAAGAAGCGCATCCTTCAGCTTCAGGGCAATTTGTAAATTGATATCCGATTCATAATAGGTCTTGCCGTTCAGTGTGCCCAGTGCG
>JAFTKF010000100.1 GCA_017453405.1 Clostridia bacterium | reverse complement strand
CTCTTTAAAACGGTTTATCTCATCAATAGTCGCCATTCGTGCCTTATATTCATCAGAATTTTTGTGAATGTATTTCCGTGCAATCTCATCGGCGGTACAGGGCTTGTCAAAGAGATAGCCTTGGAAAATGTCTGCTTTGAGCGGTTCCAGTATAGAAAGCTCTTTTGCTGTTTCAACACCCTCACAGCACGCGGGAATAGCGTTGGCTTTTGCAAATTCAATTACGTTGCTGATAAGTCGGTAATTGTAGGTGTTCTTTTCGATTTCGGATACGAAGCTTCTGTCAATCTTGATTTCGCTCACGTCAAGTTGCTTCAGGTACCCGAGATTTGAATAGCCTGTACCGAAATCGTCAATGGAAAAACGAACTCCGTATGATTTGATATATTTAATGAGATTGTAGTAATGCTTATTGCCGCTAAGCTTAACAGATTCGGTAAGCTCTACGGTCAAAGCGTTTCCCGGAAGCTGTACCTTCTTAAGGGCATCCACAATCTTCTCACCAAGGCGGCGGTCCTCAAACTGAACGGACGAAAAGTTTACCGCCACCTGAAGTGCCGGAATGTTCTCACGCCACTGTTTGCATTGTGTGAGTGCAGTTTCCAGCACCCACATACCAACGGGTTCAATAAGTCCCGACTGTTCGAGAAGCGGAATGAACTCGTCAGGGAACACTCTCCCACGTTTTGGTGAATCATAGCGAAGCAGTGCCTCAACGCCGTGAAGCTCGTAGCTTCCGCTTTTTATCTGCGGCTGATAGTACACCTCAAAGCCTTCAAAGCCATTCTGTGCGCTTTCCTTCATTTCCTCGAGAAGTATCAGCGAGGTGATTCTTTGCTGAACCTCCTCGGCAGAGAAAAACTCAATTCCACCAATGGGATTTTGACTCGCTTTTTTCAGTGTAATGTTTGCACAGTCGATAAGCTGTGACACGTCAAGGAAAACACCCTCATCTATCGGCACAACGCCGGCAAAAAGTGTACATTTATCCTGAAGTGTATCACTGATCTTCCTATAGATAGCTTCTACTGTCATTTGGGAGGTATCTTCAAGAATGATGGCAAAGTTATTATGATCAATATGATAAGATTCTTCTACTTTGTCGATCTCCTCGAGAATATCCGCAACATCACAGAGCAGCTGATTGCCGAAGCTTCTGCCGTGACTTAAGTTGATGTCTGCAAGCATGGGAATTTCAAGCATCATAAGCCATCCGGCACCTGCCTCAAGTCTGTTTTTGAGGTCATCGCGCAGCTTGATTTTGTTCCAAAGTCCTGTAATGGGATTAAACAAATGGCGCACTGCCTCCTCTGACAAACGACCGAGCATAAGCATCGGAGCACCGTTTTCATCGTGGAGTATTTTGCCTCTGGAGTTAACCCATACGGTTTCGCCGCGCTTGTTGAACATACGGAAATTCAGATCGTGAGAATCTTTGCATCCCTTGCATATTTTATCAAATTCACGCGTAACCGTTTTACGGTCTGCCGGATGCACAATGGCAAGCAGTTCTTCAGCGGTGACGGTTTCTTTGTCGGAATTACCGATATCAAAAACATCGTTTATAGAGCCAAAAAAATGATTTTGATTGTTCTTTATATCATATACAAACAAAAAATCATCCGTAGTCTGATTAATCGCTTCGAGGTATCGTTTGATTGTGGCGAAGTCTTTTACTCCGTTTAATATTTTATCCATGATACTCACCGTTATATTGAATCAGTGTTGCATCTTCAACGCCGTCAAGCTCACGGATCTTATCCATAAAGAATGTATCGTTATTTTTGCATAATACCTCGATCGCCATTTCAGTTTTATCTTTTCTTGCAGTTTTTGATTTGATGAAATACTTGATTTTGCCAAATGCACGGAGAACATCATCGCCTGCGGTTTCACCAACGTAGTGAACTACAAGTATGTAGATGCGTCCCTTCTGCTGCTTTGAGTAGAATATAATGATCATTACCGTCATTACAACCGCCGCCACAACAACTAGTACATACATCCCCGCGCCGGCGGTTATACCGGTGGTGATCGCCCAGAAAAGGTAAAGAAGATCCAGCGGATCCTTAACCGCGGTACGGAAGCGGACGATAGACAACGCACCAACCATACCGAGGGAGATCACGATATTCGTACTGATAGCAAGGGTAACCATCGCGGTGAGCACCGTCATACCCACAAGGGTGATAGCAAAGCTTCGGGAGTAGATTACACCCGTATAAAATTTTCTGTATACAAAGTAAATGACAGCGCCCATGATAAGTGCCGTGAGAAGTCCGAGTGCGGCACTTGCAATACTTACGCCGTCAAACGCACCGGATTCAAGAATTGATTTTTTTATAAAGTCCTGTACACTCATAGTCATCCTCCATTTTAATTCTCATACCAATATTTGAAGCTGTTCATATATTCGGTTTTTTCATAACAGAGTACGTATTTTGACACTGCAGTAAATTCGGATGCCCTGTCCGGCAAAACATCGCGAACAACACGGGGCAAAAATTCGGTGTATTTCACTTCCATAACACACTTTCCCGGCTCAAGCACGGGAAGCGTGGGAAGCGTATCGTCGAAAATGTCGTAGCTGCCGATAGCAGCACGCACGTCCATATCAAAGGTGATACGCACTGTTCCGGCATCCAAAATCCACGGCTCACGGTCATAGTCAACGATGGTTCGGGGACGCATCACGTTACTGACACATTCCACATAGAATTCACGGCAAAGCGGATATTTGCTGTGCAGCAAAAATTCGTAGTCGCCGTCGAGAATTTTGTAAACCTCATCTCTCGTGAGCGTTGCCGATTCTTTGAAAATGTAGGCACCGAACTTCTTTTTCCGTTCAAGCTTTATACTGCTGTCCGAGCAGTTGTAGATACGTATGCGATACTTTTTTCTGAGAAGCACACCCGCATCCTTTTCTTCGTACGCGGTGTTGAAATAATCGTCGAAGTACAGACTGCGTATCATATATCCGCCCGATTTTGCGTGCTTATCAAGCTCAAGAAAAGGCGATAGTCGCTGGCAGATAAGCTCTTTCTGCGCGGTATCAATAAGATACTTCCATTCGTGGCGATAGCGTTCAGTCTCCGACATAAACATCCTCCACGATCTGACCGCTTGCATCCACATAGAAGCATTTTGTTCCGTAAACCTTACCGTTTTCGGTCATGTATGAGTCAAACGCAGTCTGCGTCTGACCGCCGGCATCCTGTGCGGTCACGCGAATGAAATACTGACCGGCAGGGAGCAGTTTGAACTGTACTGTTGGTATTATCAGTTCGGTTTCTTTGATAATCGGGTTCTCAAACCTATAGTCTTTAGCGAGTTCGAAGGTGTATGTAACAGATTCAGCGTCAAATGTGTAGGCGGTATCCCATATAAGACTGATATTGTTTCCATCGCTCATAGGGACACCAATATAAAACGGCATGGGCTTCTCATAAGACTGCTTGTAGGTTAAATAATTGTTTTTGACCTCATCCGTAAGCGAATTTGCAATAATATCGTACTGCTGGGCTGTTACAGGCATTGCAAGTGCATCTCTGCCCGAAAAAACTAAAGGCTTTAACAATTCGGAGTAAGATTTGGCATATGCTTCAATCCGACCGTCAGTCAGCTTTGCATAAAGATCGGTCATCGCTTCATCAAGCTTTTTTCTGTAAAAATCGGACTTCAAACATCTTTTAAATAATTCGTTACCCCAATAATTGCTGATGCCCCGTTCCCATTCGGCGTAATCGTTTCTGTCAAGTATGTCATATTCGGTAAGTCTGAATGAACCGTCAAGGTCCCAGGGTAATATATACCATCTTTCGTCGTTGAGAGGGCTATATAAATAAAAGTTTCTGTTCTGAGTATCAATATTTCCTATAAGTATCTGTAAAGCCATCCAATATGCTATGTTTTCTACATCAAAATCTTCAGCGAGGATGGTTTCAATGGGAATTGAATAGTCATTGATGCGGGCAAGAAGCCGTATCAGTTTCGTGTGATCGTCATCACCCTTAACCTCGAGAATTTCTTCAAACGCTGCGAGATTGTAAGCAGGATCGTCCGACGGAACAATTATGTCTTCATAACGGAAAAATTCACAGAGATTAATCTTGTAAAGATGCCCCCTCTTGTCAAGTCCGTGACGCTCAAGTGCGGTTTTATTCAGCTGCTCAACCTGAGTGTAAATTCCGTAATCCTCGAATTTTGCATCCGGTCCTGCTGTTGTATCCTTGACGTAAAGGCGCACAAAGGTCGTGCGAAGACTCATCAGCTCATCAATTTCCGAGAGCAGGTCAAACCCTAATTTGTTGCGAAAACGAAGTCCGTCACCCTGATGCTTGTTGAGTGCTATGG
>JAFTKF010000099.1 GCA_017453405.1 Clostridia bacterium | reverse complement strand
CGAGCCGCGCTTTTCGTGCTTGAGGTCCCAGAAGCCGTCAAAGGGATGGAAGATCAGATGGAACGCATAGAGCAATTCTTCCCAAAGTGTCTTCTTGGTGCCCGAAACAGACGCGCGCTTGTTGACCTTGGCAGCATAGCGGAAGAAGAGCCAGATCGCAACGCAAAGGGCGATTGCGGCAAGCGGAATGACCCAGATGAATTTCGAGATCCATTCCTTTCTCCACTGTGAAAAAGCGGTCGAATAGTCGCTGGTGTTATAGGCGATCTTGTAATATTCCATCGCCTTATCCCAGTTACCGTCACGGTAATAGCTCTTTGCAAGACCGATATAAGCCGCGTCGAAGTTGTTGTTCTTCTTCAGGATTTCATTCCAGTCTTCAGCGGCAAGGCTGTAAAGACGCTCGTTGTTGTGACGGATCGCGGTGAGAAGCAGATTACCGTAGTCGGTAAGCTGATATACCGTAAAGCTCGAGGAAGAGGAGTCAAGAACCAGAAGCTTTTCGCCCTGATAGACAACGCCTGCCGCCGTGGTGATGTTACCGAACTGGTCACCCTTGTCACCAAAGGCAAACAAAAGCTCACCGTTGTCGTCATACGTGAATACTTTACTTCTCTTCGAGTCAATAATAGACCAGATGCCTTCCGGACCAAGGGCAACGTCAACGATGTCCGAAACACCGGTGGGCGCGCCGCTGAAGTCACGGGTCGCAAAGTCTACTTCACCGGCAGGAGCGAAGAAGCCGTTACGCTTCAGAATGTCCGTACCTGCGGTGTTGAGTCGTCTGACGGGTGCATAGTCGGAGGACTTATCGTTAATGGAAGCCTCACGGTTGGATTCGTCAGCCGAGTCCTGTGTAATATAAATGAAGTCTTTTTCGTCGATGGTGATGTTATTGTACTCTTTCGAGACGATAACCTCGGAAGCCGCTCTCTGCTCAGCAGTCTGGAAGCGTCTCCAGAAGAGCGTCCATGCGCTGTAGGATGCCTTCTGTGCACCGACGAACTGTTCGAATTCACCGTCGGCAGACAGAGATATGATACCCTGATAAGCCGCCGAGGAAACGACGAAGAGTCTGCCCGTGGAGTCTACGGCGAGAGCGATCGGGCTGTATGCCTGACCTTCGTCGAAGATGTCCGAATTGGGCTGACCGATGATGCGCACATAGTTACCTTCACCGTCGAACACAACGATTTTGCTCTTACCGGTATCGGCAACGTAAATGTACTTTTTGGGGTGGAAGTCACCGTTCTCGTCGGCTTCCAGACCTTCCCAGACGAAGACGCCCTTAGGACCCTTCAGGATGTCCGAACCGCCGCCGAGGTCGTTCTTGAATTCCGAGATCTCAAACTTAACCTTGTAATATTCATCAAGAACTACGATACGGTTGTTCGTGGGGTCGGCAATATAAACATTGCCGTCGTCGTCGGTTTCAATATCCGAGGGATTCGACAGATTGACCGTCAGTCCCATATTGATCGAGGAAACCGACACCTGCGGGCGGTAGGCATCGGGAGATGCCTGCGCCTCGCCGTTGATCGAATAGGTATAAGAGCCTGCAAACGAGGTGATCGTACCAAGGAGGAAGATCAGAAGAGCAGTTATACCGAGAAAACGCTTCATATTGTTTTTCATATAGATAACTCCCTTCTTTAATTAGTCTTTCATACCCGAGGTAGCCATCGTTTCAAGAATACGGCTCTGCGAGATAATAAATACGATGATCGGAACGAGCATCATAACGACCGTGGAAGCAGCACCCGCGCCTGCACGGACGATACCGCCGGCAAGGATCTGACCGATTGCGTAGCTGAAGGTCTTCTTCTGCTCAGAGTAAATGTAAATGGTCGAACCGGTGTTCCAGAGTCCCTGGAAGGAGTACACGATCAAAGTCAGCCAAGCGGGCTTAACCATCGGCATTGCGATCTTCCAGAAGATGTAAAGCTCTTTCGCGCCGTCAAGACGGGCAGATTCGAGCACGGCATCCGAAACCGAGGAGTCCATAAACTGCTTCATCAGGTAAAGTCCCAGCGTAGAACCCCAAGCAGGAACGATGATTGCCCAAAGGGTATCGACCCAACCGAGAGCGGACATAATGATGAAGTTTGCGATCGAGCCTGCAACCGCGTTGAACATCAGCGAGGTTTCGATCAGCTTGAACATACCGCGTTTGCCGGGGAACTTCATTTTCGAAAGCACGTATGCGGCAAGCGAGGAAAGCGCGAGGTTACCGAACGTACCTGCGGCAGAAATAATCACGGTGTTGAAGAGGTAACGCGAGAAGGGTACCCAGGAGGTGTTCATCAGACGGAACAAGTCCTTGAAGTTCTTCAGTGTCGGCGATGTAACATAGAACTTCGGGGGGAATGCCCACAATTCGTCAAGGGGCTTCAGTGCCTGAATGACCGTGTAGTACATCGGCAGGAACATAAAGATACCCATAATTGTGAGGAAGAAGAAGATACTGGCGTCGCCACCGGCAGAACGGTTTAAAACGACGGCATGTTTTCTGACACGTAATTTCTTTTCTTTAGCCATCTTACTGTCCCACCTTCGAAAGTAATTTCTTAACGAGCATATTGGCACCAATCATAATCAGGAACAGGATGGTAGCAATAGCGCAGGCATAACCGGTTTCAAAACGGGCACCGCCGTAGTCACCGAGGTGATGCATAATCGTCCACGCGCAGTAGTCAACCGAGGGGTTACCTGCCAGTGCGTCAACGATACCGCCAAAGCCGAACGAACCGGTGATCGCCATAATAGCACCGAACATCAGCTGAGGCTTCATATACGGAAGGGTGATATACCAAAGCTCCTGCCAACGGTTCTTGACACCGTCCACCGCGCCTGCTTCGTAAAGCGAGCGGTCAACCGTCTGAAGACCGGCAATAAAGCTTAAGAACGCCGAACCGAGCGAGGTCCAGAGCGCTACGATAATACAAAGTGGCATAACGTAGGAGGCGTTCTGGAAGAACTGGATCGGAGTATCGATCAAGCCGAGGTTGATCAGGTTACCGTTGACCCAACCGTAGGAGTCACCCGAGAACGCAACCTGCCAGATCATGTAGACCGAACCCGAAATGTTCGGCGCGTAGAAAATCAGGGTTACAAAAGCACGAAGCTTGGGGGAAAGCTCGTTGATAAACCAAGCAACCAGGAAGGACAGAATGTACGAAACAGGACCTGTGATTGCTGCGAAAATCAAGGTATTCTGAACAGCCAGAATAAAGATATCATCATCGAGAAAGAGGCGCGCATAGTTATCAAAGAAGATCCATACGGGCGCTTCGATCATGTTGAACGATGTAAAGCCTAAGAAAAGCGAAACGAAAACGGGGATGATCGTGAAGGTCATGAAAATGAGGTAGTAAGGGGCAAGCATTACGTAGCTGAGCCAGTTTACTCTCATTTCCTTGAGTGTCCACTGTAATTTCGTCATATCTTTTCTCGACACTGCCTTTTTCTTGACGGCAGTGCTCTTGGCTACATCCGCGACTTTGTTAGACACTTGAAAATCCTCTCCTTATTATATAGTTTTTTTCTTCCGAACGACTGGGTCGGAAGACCCATTCCCCGTCCCGTCAAAGGACGGGGAAATGAGGGGGTTATTCGTCAGAGGCATCTCCGGCGGAATAGGAAATCTCGTAATATGCCATACCGAATTCCTGACGCTTTCTCGTAAGCTCCTTATTGATCTCAATAATGTAGCTCTGGAGCGAGTCGGCTGCATCGGCGTTTTCGTTGTACACCGCAAGGAATGCGAAGTTGACGTAACGGCCAATGATGTAGCTTCCGGGATATTCGGGGATTGCGGCGAGGTTTTCAAACTGCGCCATCAGATTGTTCTTTTCGGTGGTCGTCCAGGGGAGAGACTCAAGCGCTTCGATGTTGGCTGTCTGGTGCTTCGAAACCGTACCGAGCAGAGCGGTCAGCTCGCTTGCGTATTCGGTCTGGGTCTCAGCCGATACGTACCATTTCATAAATTCCCAAGCAGTCTTGGTCTTAGCTTCATTTCTCTCGTCATTCTTAACCATAATGATTGCCGAAACACCCGATACCGAATCGTTGTTCTGATAGACGATATCACCGGTCTTGTCATCATAAATGGTATAAGCGGGAAGGGGCACGAACTGCCACAAGCCCTTGATTTCGGTTGCGTATACACTGAGCTGTGTATACGTACCGTAGTCCATAATACCGATCGGGATCTCACCGCTTCTGAAACGGTTCGAGAAGTCGTAAGAAATCGGGAAACGGTACTGCTCGAAGAACTGGCAGAGGTATTCAAATGCCTCAAGACCGAGGTTCGAGTCAATGGCGATCTCACGGCCGTCATCGGCATAAAGCTCGCCGCCCATCTGATACAGGAAGAGGTTAAGACCGCCGCCCGAGGTCGGGAAGGCAACCTCCATCTTGTTCTTCTGGAGGGTGGGAACAATGGTCAGAAGCTCCTGCCATGTCTTGGGTGCTTCGATACCGAGATCAAGGAAGATGTCGGCGCGGTAGAAGAGCATCGAGAAGGACTGGGTTTCGGGAAGACCGTAAACGCTTTCCTTATAGTAATACTCCTTATCGTCGGCAGGATCGGTGTAAAGTGCGGAATAGTAACCCTTGCTTCTCGCGAGAGCGTAGGCATACTGACCGAGTGTCAGCTCCTCACCGCGAGGGCAGGTCTTGTTGTAGTCTTCATATGCCTGATAGTCGACCGTCGAGAATTTATAGGCGGTTGCCTTTTCTTCGTCGGTGACATCCTCAGCCCAATAAAGCTCGCGAAGGGTCA
Source organism: Clostridia bacterium (assembly GCA_017453405.1). GTDB lineage: Bacteria > Bacillota > Clostridia > Oscillospirales > CAG-272 > RGIG1993. Next base: position 4,453 of record JAFTKF010000099.1, on the reverse strand, counting down.
GCGGAATGGTAGCGGCATCCGAGAACCACGTGGTGACCTCGTCATAGCCTTCCATTTCATCGATCGGCACGACTGCCGAACGGATCGCCCAGTTAATAACGTCACCCGAGCCGTGACCCATCGAAATATCGGGACCGACACCGGCAAGGATCGAGGGGATCAGCGAGCCGCCCGCAACAAGCTCAAGCACGACGGAATAGCCTTCGGTCTTGGAGTTGTAGCCGTTGGTAATGAGGTTACGGATGATCTGTGCCTGGTCACGACCCAGCGTGGTCCAGACAGTGATCTTGTTTTCTTCCTTTACGATTTCGGTTGCACCGAGGGTATCGTAGTCATTGGAGAAGGATACGAAGAACATCGAAATTTCATACCAGAGAGCCTGGAAGAAGTTTTCAACAGCCTTCGGGAAATCATCTTCATCGGTTTCGGGGTTCTGGATCTGAATGTAGTCGATCTGCAAGGGCTGGCTCATCGAGGTCTGGAGCCATGTGCCGAGCGTACCGAGCTTTTCCTTCAGGTTCGAGAGGTTTCTTGCGATGTTGTCTTCGTGAGAGCCCATCTTCTCAAGAAGCATCGAAACGGTTTCCAGCGTCTTTGCGTGAGAACCTGCCGTGCCGGTGATCTCTACGAACATATCGGAGATCGCCTGAAGCTCCTTAGCCTGAACGCGAAGCTCGTCGCAGTCGTCGGGCATAATGTCATAGAAGCCGTAGTCACGGTTGTTATCGGGGGTAGCACCGGTGATACGGAGGATCTTGATGTAAATATCGTTGATGGTCTGAAGCGAGGTGTTAACGCGGCGGAGGATGTCGGACATATTACCGAAGGAAGCCTCCAGCTCAATGTCGTTTGTACCCTTTTCGAGATAAACGCGGAAGGTCAGTTCCGGGTTACCGGCGTTAAGACCGCCTACCTGCCAGTCATCCGAGTAGTTGAACTGCAGATAATATGCTTCATAGAAAGGAACGGTTGCTTCGGTTTCACCCGCAAGACGGACGCGAAGGGTTCTGGAGGAGAATGTACCTTCGAGAACGCTCTGCTTGAAACGGAGCACAATGTTGTAGAAGCCGCTTTCGGGAACCTCGATCGAGTAGCGTACCCACTGACCGAGCGTCTGCCACTTTTCACCGCCGTCGCCGCCGATGGTGTTCATCAGAATGTTTGCAGCATCCTGAGGCTGGGTGATGTAGCTCGTTCTGTCGTTGGTGGCGTAGATCGTGTTTTCGGAGGTTGCCGAAGGATATTCCGCCTGAATGCGTACCGGCTCACCGGTATAATCCTTAGCGCCCTGTGCCACGTACTTCTCGTAATATTCCTCGTAAGTGGGAAGCTCTGTGGGAGGAGCCAGCTTGATCGAGGAAACGAACATTGCCTCGCGCTGTGCTTCGAGTGCCAGCGTGTTCGTGCCCTCCTTGAAGTAGAACAGAAGGGGGGTCGTCACATAGCCGGTCGAGTCCATACAGTTGAAGGTTCTCCATTCGGGAGCCTGCATCTTGTCACTCTTGATCTCGTTGCCGTTGATGTCGGTGTGGAAGTTCGGGACCTTGTTGCCGGTGGCGTCTTCCTTGTAGATCACGTTGCCGTCGGCATCCTTGTTGAAGGTCGAAGGATCATCGACCCAGACCTTGGTCAGGGAGATGAAACGCGCTTCATAATACGGAACTCTGCCGTTGATGTAAAGCGAACGCTCGATCGAGGTGGTCTTCGATTCCTCACCCGTGGAAGCATCGTTGGCGAGATAGTTGAAGATCACGTTGTACATACCCTCTGCGGGAACGTCAAACGACCAACCCACAACGCCGTTATTGGGAAGGTAAAGACCGGTCTTGCCGTCTTTTTCCTGAACAATGGCGATCTGACCCTGTGTGGTGATCGATGCCTTGTCCTTAACGAATTTCGGGATCTTGTTGCCGTCTGCGTCGGTTACATAAACACCGTCTTTTTCAAGGTATACGTCCGAATACGCAGTCGTAATGTCCTCGGCATACTGAAGCAAGGCATCGCCTTCGATCGTCACCGTTTCGGTGCCGTTCGCAACAGCCGCATACTTCTCAAGGTATTCTGTATACTTGATCGCGCTCAGAAGGTCGGTCAGCGAGTTCATCGTACCGCCCCCGAGAGAGCCCTCGGAAGCAGTGGACACAACAGCGCCGGGTCCGATCAGAACGAGCACGGCAAGAAAGAATGCCAGGACTTTTGTCAGTTTTGGATGTTTCATTTGCCTGTTTCCTCCTGAAAAATGGTTTCCGACCGTGGTCGGAATATCATACTCCGTACCGCATCTCCTCGGCAAAAGAGGCGATCGGCTTCGACAGCGTCGGGTGGAGTATGAGAAACGCTCATAACTACGCCAAAATAAAGAGAAAACTTCGATTTTTGCCGACAAAGCAAGCATCGAAGAGCTGAAGTTCCGCTCATCTGATTCGTTCCGGCACGGTCGCGATGGTTCCCGTAGGCTTCTCGCGGTGACGCACCGCCGGACAGTGGCGGTTTCCTCCCGATTTTTACACCCGCTGCGCACGAAGCGGCTCGGGAAGGCGTTTTCGCTATGAGTTTGTTTGTTGTTTCTATCATAACATAATATGCGATTTTTGTCAAGTAAAAAATCAAAGCCTCTCACCTGCCCGTCACCCCCGTTTTTGCCGCTTTTCAGCCGCTTTTTTCAATTTCTTCACACTTTTTATTCACACGCTTCCGCGCGTTTCTTTATTTTTGAAAAATCCCGTCCGTCGATTTGTAATTTTCATTTACCCAAATATCCACGCAAACGCCCACAATATGTGGCAAAATGTCTGTTTTTTGGCATATATTTAGTTTTCTTTTCTCTTTTGGTAAATGTAAGTTACCTCATTTCCCTATCTTTGACTGAATCTTCGTCCCAAACCGCCCTTGTGCAATCTGCACAATTTTAGTCCGCAATTTTCTACACCTATAGACAGAGAAGCCTTGCATCACCCAATACCGCAAGTAGCGACCGTCAGAAGGCAAAAAACACCCGAAACCGCCTGCCGATCCCCCATTTTTCCCTCCAAAACGCCGCAAATCCCACACAACACGCATCCAAGCGTTTCTTTGTCGGCATAAAAAAGAGAGAGTCTGATCGTTCCCTTACAATCAGACTCTCTTGGGTTTTCTATCGGCTTTTATATCATTTGGCAAGCTTTTCTCCGGTCAGAAAACGGATCGCACGTTCGACAGAGTCTTTGCTGTTGCCCCACGGCTCATCCTCGTAGCGATAATCGAATTTCTTACAGAAATGCGACACATCCCCGCAAAGCTCGGCAAGATAGCTGTAGGCTGGGGTGGAAAAATCCTCATACAGTGCGGAAAACTTCTTTTTGTTCATTCCCTGCGCTGCTGTGAGAATGCCGCTCAGGTGTTCAAGGCAGATCATCCGTTGCGCACGCACCTTTTTGACAAATTCCCCGTCGCGCTCCCACATATAGACCGCATTCGACAGCATTCGCGTAAGGTTGGTCTTGACCTTATGGCAAACGTAGCAGTCGTTTTTCAGTTCCGAAAGCAGCTTTGTGCCCTTTTCAGCACTTGTGCCAAAGACACCTTTTTTAGAAAGAATGCCATGAAGCTCACTAAGGTGACTTTCCAGCATCAGCGCCAGGGGCAGGCGCTTCTGACGGCGGAGCATTTTGTCAAAGCAGGGCGAGCAAAAGCCCATTTCGTTGGTTTTGACACGGATATCCGGTTCCATCATCGAAGCCCCGAGGATCAGATCCAGTTCATCCTCTTCCAGCTTTTTGGCAACCGTACAAAACGGACAGATCGGGACTCCGTTTTCCTTTTCGGCAATCGCCTCTTCAAACGCCTCATTGATCGGTATGGTATAAATGGTTTCCATCGGACACTCCTTAATTCTGCTTTCTGACGCTGGTGTATTCGTCGTAATATTTGTAATACGGGCAGGAACGGAAATTGCCGGTCATAAACTGCAGATTTTCATCTTCATCCAGATTCTGGCGGCAGAGGTAGCACTGATAATATTCGTCATAATCATAGAACACACAGCTGTCGCAATTGGTTTCCTGCCTTCTTTTCGCTTTCTTCTCGCTCATTTTGATCTCCGCGGCTTTTGATACAAAGCCTACCTTTATCATGATATCTTATTGTAGCACAAAAACTTTTGTTTGTAAAGTGATTTCCCACGGCTTTTTCGTCTGCTTTACACCAAATGCCGCAGAATCTTCGCAATAATTATGAATGAATTGTTAATTCAATAACAAAGATATTGAACATTTTGCAAAAATGGTATATAATATAGTGGGTTACAAGGATTTAAACCCATCCGTATGTCAATCTAAAAAAATACATAGATTAAAGGAGACATTCCCATGACCACTAACAAACACGTTCTAGAGTGGATCGACGAAATGGCAGCACTTACCTGCCCCGATGAAATCATCTGTATCGACGGTAGCTAAGAACAGGCTGAGGCTCT
>JAFTKF010000098.1 GCA_017453405.1 Clostridia bacterium | reverse complement strand
TCATGGGCGGGACGGTTCTTTGCAAATATGATATCAGCGACAGCCTGAATCCGAGGCTTTTAAGTCAAGCGGATATTGCCGCTGACCACACGGGCGATCCCACAATGGATTACATTCGCAGAGGGAGTGCTCACTCGACCGCCATCGTTGATATTGGCGACTATCTTGTCATTTCGCTCAGAGGCGGTGGCGGCGGTGTTTCAAATATGGCGGACGGCGTGATCGTTGGAAACATCTCCATCGTAAACAAGAAAACGCTTGAAAAGATTAAGGAGCTGAATTTTGAAAACAGGGTTACGTATATCACCAAATATAAGGATATTTTGATCGTATCCCTTCATTTTCATGGCTTTTATTTTTATAAGATCAGCAATGATAGCGATATGATCTCCTGCATTTTCAAATATATCGTGGAAGAAAAGCCGAGGACAGCTCGCGCAATAGAGTTTCAGAACAGTACGGTCTTTGAAACGGAAACGGGCAAAATCAATATTGCTTTTGCCTCTTACAGCTACGGTATCACCGTTTTTACCTATGACATTGAAAACAACCATCTCTCTCCGTGCTGTGATCTCAACCCCAAAGTTTTCCCCGACATGTTTGACGCGGAATCGGGTGTAAAAAATACTGTTTTCGGTCTTACCGCGAAAGGAAACTTTGTATACGGCGGTATCACACCGGGACACTACCGCTTCTACGAAACGTATCAAGATGCCGATCCGAATAGGGTCAAAAAGATAAAAAACGTAGATTGGAACAGGTTTGATAACAGGGGCATCATTTACGGTCCTCATAACAGACTTACCGAAGAGCATTATCATATGGAGCTCCCCGATATTGATAAACCCGAATGCTACGGTGCTCATGAGGGAGATCCCTCTCCGTCTTTCTTGTGCACGGTAGGCAACCACCTGCTTTTCAACCTTGACAAACAGGGGCTTGGTGTCGCAAGGATCGAAAACGACGGCAAGCTGACATATCTCGGGCGTACGCTGGAGGATCCCGATGGACGGATGCTGACCTATCGAATGCATTTTGACGGTGAATTTCTTTACACATCTTACAAGATGCCCGTGCCGAATGCGGATATACCGCACGTGTTCCGCATATATAAGGTGGAGTCTGCAGAATAGTTCCCCGCTTTTGCCTGCAACAATCGAATTAGCAAATGGTTTTCTCAAGATAACAAAAAATCCAATTCTTGCGAGTTGGATTTTTTCATTTCTCGCAAGCCTTCTCACTTGTCTGTCCCCCCTTCGCATCCCCAAGGGCATAAAATGCGGATTGATCTTCCTTTTTATAAAAATTTTAGTAAAGTAAAATAAATTATGCAAAAATATTCAAAAACCCATTGATTTATGCACGGTTGCATGGTATAATATTGAAAATATACGGCACTATTATTAAAACAGTATCTTTTTGGAGGGTTTATGAATTCAGATACGTTACAAATTCTTATTTCCATTGTCATCTACATGAGTGTAGTAATCGCGATTGGTGTCTTTTACGCCAAGAGGGCGAATAAGAGCTCCGAGGAATATTACCTTGGCGGACGTTCGCTCGGTCCTTGGGTGACTGCCATGAGTGCAGAGGCTTCCGACATGAGCGGTTGGTTGCTGATGGGTCTGCCGGGCGTTGCTTATTGGTGCGGTCTCGCCGACGCGGCATGGACTGCGATCGGTCTTGCGATCGGTACATATATCAACTGGCTGATCGTATCGAAGCGTCTTCGCCGTTACAGTATACGCGTGAAGAACTCCATCACCTTGCCGGACTTCTTCTCCAATCGCTTCCGCGAGAAAAAGCCGGTCATTATGCTGGTGTCCTCGGTATTCATTCTGATCTTCTTCACCGTATATGCTGCCAGCTGCCTGGTCACATGCGGCAAGCTGTTCTCGACGCTGTTCAATGCGCCGTACATTCCCATGATGCTCATCGGTGCGCTGTTCGTCCTTCTCTACACCATCCTCGGAGGCTTCCTCGCTGAGAGTGCATCCGACTTTATGCAGGCGATCGTCATGCTCACGGCACTGACGATCATCGTGATCGTTTCCACGGTCAATGCCGGCGGAATCGGTGCTGTGATCAACAATGCACAGAACATTCCCGGATTCCTTGAATTCTTCAATCTTGCAAGCCCCACGCTCGATGACGCGGGCAAGCAGATCGTTGTAGGCGGCAGCCCGCTGTTCGGAGAGGCCACGCCTTACGGCTTCCTCTCGATCGTTTCCATGCTGGCTTGGGGTCTTGGCTATTTCGGTATGCCCCAGGTTCTTCTCCGCTTCATGGCAATTCGCCGCGAGAAGGAATTGACCGCATCGCGCCGTATTGCTATGGTATGGGTCGTTCTCTCTCTCGGAGTTGCCGTATTTATCGGTATTATCGGACGTCAGTTATTCCCCGTCGAGCACCTGACAAAGGCATCGGCTGAAAACATCTTCATCACGCTGGCGACCAACGCGCTGCCGGCACTCATTGCAGGCTTCGTTATGGCGGGCATTCTTGCCGCGACCATCAGTTCCTCGGACTCCTATCTGCTGATTGCCGCCTCCGCACTCTCGAAGAACATCTTCCAAGGTGTTGTCAAGAAGGATGCAAATGACAAGCAGATCATGCTCATCTCCCGTGTTACACTCGTCGTTCTGACGGCGATCGCCATCGTGATCGCGCTGGATGAGACAAGCGTCATCTTCTCCATCGTATCCTTCGCTTGGGCAGGCTTTGGTGCCACCTTCGGTCCGCTGATGCTCTTCTCTCTCTTCTGGAAGCGTATCAACAGAGCCGGTGCCATCGCCGGTATGATCGGCGGCGGTGCTATGGTCTTCATCTGGAAGCTGGGCATTGCTAAGCTGGGCGGTATGTTCGCGATCTATGAGCTGCTTCCCGCATTTATCTTCTCCTCCGTTTGCATCATCGTCGTCTCGCTTCTGACCGCTCCTCCCGCGAAAGAGATCGAGGAGGACTTCGAAGCAGTACGCACCGGTATGGGCGAAGAGGCATAAATACAAGCGATCTTTCCTATTTCGCAAACTCTTGATTGAAAATATCTCGTGATAGCTTATACACATAAAAAAGAGGCAGAGCCAGTAGCTTTCCCAAAGGCTATTGGCTCTGCCTCTTTTTGGCACAAGAACTCCTGCCGCAGACGGTTCGGCGTTATATTTTCGAAAAAACACCTCTTGTTTGCAGAATAATATGCCGTTTAAAAAGAATACCCTATTTTCAATCGCTTGTCAATATGGTATAATTTTATTTGTATGGAAAATGCGGCTGTCGCATCACCGTTTTGCGTGAAGTTATGGTATGATTTTGAAAAAGGAGGTATTGATGATGTATTCGGACAAAAAAGTTTTATTGATTGCGGGTGGCGGTACACTCGGTACATATGTTTCGGAGGAGCTTCTCCGCCTCGGTGCTTATGTCGAGGTGATCTGTCCCGAAGAAAAAATATCGAATCACGAGCGTCTCGTATTTCATCAAAGCATGGCAACGGAAGAGCTTCTCAAGGATTTGTTTTCCAAAACACATTACAACGGGATCGTGAATTTTATTCACTACAAAAACGCGGATGATTACAAGAAGATCCATCCTCTTCTGATACAGAACACCGATCATCTGGTGTTTCTTTCGTCGTACAGAGTCTATGCGGATGAACAGCATCCGATTACGGAGACCGCACCGCGGCTTTTCGATGTTGTTACCGATCAGGACTTTCTGACCAGAGAGGACTATGCTGTTTCCAAATCAAAATGCGAGGATTATCTCACGCAAGAGCATGCGGGGGAGCCATGGACCATCGTTCGTCCTGTGATTTCTTTTTCGATGAAACGGCTCGACCTTTTGCTTTATTCGGGTCAGGATGTACTGAAATACGCCCAAAACAACCAAGAAATGCTCTTGCCAAGCCTTGTCAAGGATTACAAGGCAGGCATCGATTGGGCAGGCAACTCGGGAAAGCTGATCGCGAGTCTGCTTTTCAAGCCGGATGCGATAGGAGAAGCATTTACCGTTTATTCCGGACACGGCTTGACTTGGGGAGAGGTCGCCGAAACATACACCAAGCTGACCGGCGTGAAAATTCGCTGGTGTAGTGAGGAAGAATACGTTTCCCATACACCCGGAATTGCCAAAAAGCCGTGGATGTGGAAATACGACAGAAGATTCAATCGCGAAATCGATTGCTCCAAGATACTGGGCGTAACCAAGCTTTCCGCAAATGACTTTACCTCCATTGAAGAAGGGATCAAGCGTGAGCTTGAAAGAATAAAAGCGGCGGAATGATTTGGGGCATCTATCCGAGTGGAACAATATAACAAGGCTGAGTCAGTTGCTTTCGGAAAAGCTTTTGGCTCAGCTTTTTTATAAAAATATGTCCCGCCACGGTGACGTATGCAGAACAATGGACCAATACGGAAAGACGGGGAGCGGTCTTCGACGACAGCTCTCTTTTTTTTGAAAAAATTTCAAAATACCTATTGACAAAGTAGGCAAATGGTGGTATAATTCATACACCTACTTCAAAAGTAGGTAAGAGGTGCTTACAATGGAAAACTATTTTGAAAAGCTCGTCAGAGAAAATTTCCGTTTCGGTCGAATGT
>JAFTKF010000097.1 GCA_017453405.1 Clostridia bacterium | reverse complement strand
TAGGGTGACAACAGATCGGTCGTTCCGTTGTCGAAATTCTTACAGCTGTTCAGAATGAAAAAGGATTCGGGAAAGACCTCATAGGCATCGTTCACATAGCCCGAATAGTCGCTCGCCTCGTATTTATACTGATAGGCATCCACCACATCCCCAAGACCTTGCGAGAATTTGCCGTGATGCTCACAGAGATACTTGATCAGGCGGTTCAGGCGTGAGGGATCTTTTTCCTTATCGTAAGCATATGCAGGCATCGCGCAAAGCGAAAAGGCAAAGGAGGAGGAAGCTTGGTTGCTGTTGCGGCGGTATCCGCCGTCAGCGCGCTGTTCGGACTTGACCCATTCCTCAAACGCCTCAAGACTCTGCCACATATGACCGAGCAGGGCAGGATCGATGGTATTCACGATGGTTTTGTTCTCCTCGTTGGCGGTGAACAGCAAATAATAGCGCATCACGGTCTCATAGCAGAACTGCGAGGGCAAAATGGCGCTTGCGATCTTCTTGTCGTTGTGCGCTTCCTTACAGTCCTCGGCATACGACCACGCCACGCCGTAGTCACCGTACACGCGCTCAAGATCGAGAATCCAGTGCAGGGCTTCGATCACGAATTTGAAGCGGTTGATCAACTGCAGTGTGGTAGGGGCAAGATCGTTGATCAAGGGCTCTCGGTTAAGAAAGCCGAATTTATACAGCGAGGAAAGTGCCAGCGTTGCCTGAATGATCGTTCCCGATTCCACCTTATTGGTGAAGTCGATATGGGTGGGCCAGTAACGGACGGTGATGCCGTTTTTCTTGCGTGCAAGGCTGGTAACCACCAAGGTGTTCAGTGCGGCAGTGATGTATATATGCTTGCCGTCGTGCAGATATCTGCCGTCACGGTGGCGGTTGAACAAGGTCTGTGCCCCGAAATTGACCGCACAGATATTGATCTCGTCAAAGCTCGTTCCGAGAAAGACGGGCCACGCGATAAAGGCAGGATCTTTATGGAGCAGAAGACCGTATTTTTCGCAGGAAGCGGCAATCGTTCCGACGGGATATTCTTTGAGATAGCGGTTTTCCATATCCGCAAGACTGATCTCTTTTCTGGCATTCATCACGCTTTGTACAAGATCGTTGATGGTCTCGGTACAAAGACCGATGCGTTTGGTTCGAGTCGGTAACATAGCACGCCTTCCTTTTCGTCACTTTGCCTTTATTGTAAAGCATCCCGAAAAAAAAGTCAAGCCCCTTTACCCGACTTGTCCCAAAACAAGTGGCGGTTTTGGCTTGCATTTCCGCGTGAATTATGCTATAATGAAAAAAATACAGCCAAGAAAGGTAGTTTTTATGAACGAGATCATCATCGGCACGTGGAATGTCAGCGAATGTGTCAGCACGCAGTGGGATGTCCGCACGGGGATTACCGTCGATCCCTCTGAGGAGGCAATCCTTGCCTGCCTTTCGGAGATCGTGCGCCTGATCAATGAAACAGGTGTCGATGTGCTGTGCCTTCAGGAGTTCCCGATTACGCAAAACGGCAGTGACCGCATTGCCGCCTACATCCGCGAGCATACCGCGCTTTGCCATTACCACGGCATCGATACCTACCCGTCCTTTCTGATGAAGAACGGGCAGATCGGCATCTGTATTTTTTCAAAATACCCTTTGACGCAGTGTGACTATCATCCCTTTGTCAACCCCGGCATTACCAAGCTCAGCCGCTCGGGTAAGCTGTACTGGTCGTTTGATAAGGGACTGATCACCGCGCATATCACCCACCGGGATCAATGTTTTACCCTCGTCACGGGACACGCCGTCAGCTTTTCACCCTTCGATGCCCGCGCCGAGGACTATCCCGAATCCTTCCGCGAGATCGAAAACCGCGCCAAGGCACTTGTCGGCAAAAACGAGCCGGTCGTGATCATCGGCGACTTCAATACCGAGAACCTCTTTTCGATCCTGCCCACGCTCGGTGACTATGTCAGCGACCGCCTTCCCGGGGCGACCACGATTCCGGGACTGATGGAGGGCGAGGTCTTTGACGGCGGCAGAAAGCTTGATTACTGCCTCGTCACCCCTGATGTTACGGTCACGAAAACCGAAAAGATCCCGAATTTCTCCGATCATTTTCTCTGCCTCTGCCACTGCCGTCTGTCCGAGGAGGTATCCGATGTCCTGTAAACGCCGTGTGCTGATCATTGATCTCGAATACACGCGCGACGAGATCAACGAGCCTGTCAACATCGATACGATCATGGATGCTTTTGACAGTACCGTACAAAGCCACATCGATTTTGATCTATGGTATCGCACAATGGGAGATCTTACGCCGCATAGCGCCGAAAACTACGATGCGGTACTGATCTCCACCAAGGTCAGCGCGGGCGAGGTACTCAGACAAATGCTCGATTGCTACCGTCACAATACCGTGATCGTCGGGGGCGTGATCGCCACCTACGCGTATGACGAGCTGCTATCTTTATATCCCAATGTGATCCTTTCGCTCGGTGAGTGCGAAAATAACCTGAATGCGATCCTTTCTCTTCTTTTGAAAACGAAGGATCTTAACGAGATCAAAGCCGCTCTGATTGAAAAAAAGACCCCGGGAGTGGCATTCATAAAGGATGGGGCGCGGTATATCAGCCCCATAAAGCCCTTTGAGCTGTCCCGTGTAACCAAACCCCTCTCGCACCGCACACTGGAAAAGACCCTTGCCCATAACGGGCTGGTGCGCATTGAGGGCAGTCGCGGCTGTCCGTGGAATCAGTGCGCGTTTTGCAGTGTTGCCCATAAATACGGTGCCGCCTGGCGTGCCTTCCCCGTGGAGCGCACCCTTGCGGAAATCGTTTTCCTTGCGAAAGCGGGGGCAAAGAATCTCTATTTCACCGATGAGGATTTCTTTGGTAACCTTGAGCACTTCACCGCGCTCTTTTCGGCGGTCAAAGCCCTGAAGGATACGGGCGAGATCCCAAGCGACACCGCCTTCTGGGGCAGTACGAGCGTTTATACGCTCCTTCGCTTCGGGGAGCATCTTGACGAAAGCCTTGCCCTTGCCAAAGCGGTGGGCATCAGCGTGTTGTTTCTCGGCATCGAATCGGGGGCAAAAGAACAGCTCAAACGCTACCGCAAAGGAGTCACCAAGGAGGAAAATCTTCTGATCCTGCAAAAGCTGAAGACGGCAGGTATTGCGGTCGATGTCGGCTTTATTATGTTTGATGCCGAAACCACCCTTGATGAGGTCGAAGAAAATCTCGATTTCTGCATACAAAGCGGACTCAGCGAAACGGTCTCCCGCCTTGCCAAGCCCCTGCGCGTGATCCCGCACACCGCCATCTGTGAAGAGTACCGCAAAAAAGGGCTTTTACTGCCAATGCCTGAGATCGGGGAGCTCAATCACGGCTACCGCTTCACCGACCCCAAGGTCAAGGCGCTGTACGAAAGTCTTCAGAAGCTGGACGAAGCCATTCTGGAAAGCGCCAACCGCATTCAGGCAGAGATCCGTATGTCGGGAGGCTATGCGGATAGCGCGCGCATCGAAAAGCTTCTTTCCCTGCGCCGCGTGGAGTATCGCTTTATCAGAAGCTTTCTGGATGCCTTAAAAGACCGTGAACCCGATGACGAAATACTTGCATCCCTGCTTGCCTCCTATCTCCAAGTGCTTTGATCGGTATGTAGTGAAATTTCACAAAAAACTATTGACAAATACGGAATTTTCTGCTATAATATACAAGAACTACCGAGAATACAAGAAAGCAATGGTATAAGCCTGCAATATGGGCAGGCGTTTCTACAAACCACCGATAATGGTTGACTACCCGGTCCTTGACCGTGTAGTCAATCTTTTTTTGTGGGAGGAATCTGTATGAATCTGTATTGGGAATGCATCGGCTATCTCGGCACGGCGCTTGTGATCGTGTCGATGACGATGACTTCACTCACCCGTCTGCGCCTGATCAACATCGCAGGCTCGGCGATCAGTGCGGTGTACGCCATCAAAGCCGCCACCTATCCCGTTGCCCTTCTGAACCTCGTTCTCATCGGCATTCATCTCTTCAAGCTGATCCGCGGCTTTTGTCGGGAAAAGACCTATACCCTTTTTCCGATCGAATCGGGGGCGCTTTTAAGGCATCTGCTCACCGCCTTCGGACTTACCCATTCGCAGGCAGACGGCAAAGAAACCTATCTGTTGTATCAAAAAAACGAAGCTTGCGGCATATGGATAGGAAAGAAGAAAGATACCCTCTTTGATGCCGAAACCGTCAGACTTTTGCCCAAACACCGCACCAAAGCACTGTATGCCGCCTTTCTTGACGGGATACCGCAGTACGGCATCACAGCGCTTTCCCTGCCGATCACCCATACAAAAGGCATAAAACACCTTGCCGCTCTCGGCTTTCACGAGGAAAACGGTCACCTTGTCGCAACCGTATCAAGCAAGATCAAAAACTAGTGCGACAGTCGTTTTCGCGCGGGCTTTGTACTTTTACAAAACCGTTCATAAATTTTAAAGAAAGGTAGGCTTTCGTCAAGAAACGCCGTAATGATTCATATGAAACTGACCATTGATAACCGTACCATCACCGCGACCCCCGGTGTTACCCTATATGAGCTTGTCAAAGAAATGGGGCTTGTGACAGGCAAGCTGTCAAGCGACCCGATCGCCGCCAAGATCGCGGGGCGGGTCTTCACCTTAAACTATGTTCCTCTGCGCCAAAAGGACATCACCGAGCGCGAATCGATGCGCAAGGCAATGGCGGCAAGCGGCGGCGTTGTCCGCCTTCTGCGCTACCGTGACCACGCAGGGCGCGAATGCTATGTGCGTACCGCACAGTTCGTTCTGTTTCTCGCCATCCGCCGCCTCTGGCCGACGGCACGCGCCAAAATGAACTGCACGATCGGCTCGGGAATGTATATCAAAATCGTGGGTGCACCCGACTTTTCGGTCGATGCCCTGAAACGGGAGGTCGATGCCATTGTGAAAGAGGATTTTCTTCTGCATCGTCGCCGCATTACCACCGAAGATGCGATCGCCTATTACGAAAGCCATCACGAGACCGACAAGGCACGGCTTTTATCTTACCGCACACATCCCGATTTTGACATTTACGAAAACGGCGACTTTGCGGATTATTTCTACGGCGAGCTTGCGCCTTCAACAGGCTTTCTCAAATCCTTTGCCATCAGAAGCGCACTGGAGGGCTTCATCTTCGTCTTTCCCGATATCAAAAATCCCGACACGGTTGCACGCTACCGCGAAATGCCCAATTTCTTCAATGTCTATACCGAGGGCAAGCGTTGGGGAGAATTAATGCACTGCGAAACGGTTGCCGATCTGAATGAATTGACCGCAAACGGCGGCATCCGCGAGCTCATTCGCGTCAACGAGGCTTTGCACGAAAAGCGATTTGCCGAGATCTCGGATATGATCACCCGTCGGGGCGCCAAAGCCGTGATGCTGGCAGGACCGTCCTCCTCGGGCAAGACCACCTCCGCCAACCGCCTTGCTACCCAGCTACGTGTGCAGGGCAAAACGCCGATCTTAATGAGCCTTGACGATTACTATATCGACCGCGACAAGATCGCTCCCGCCCCCGACGGCACGATCGACCTTGAACACATCAACACCATCGACACCGAGCTGTTCGGAAAACAGCTCCGCGCGCTCTTGAAAGGAGAGGCGGTCGAGCTTCCCACCTTCAATTTCAAGACAGGTAAGCGCGAATGGGGCAGACACACCCTGAAGCTGAAGGACGATTCCGTCATTATCGTGGAGGGTCTGCACGGGCTGAATCCCGTGCTTTTGCCCGAGGACCTTGACCCCTCACTGATCTTCCGCGTGTATGTCAGTCCCCTTTTGCCCTTGAATCTCGACGATCACAACCGTATCGCCACGGGCTATCTGCGCTTACTGCGCCGCACGGTCAGAGACTTTGAAACACGTGGGGCATCGGTGCAGAAAACCCTGTCGATGTGGGAGTCGGTGCGCCGCGGCGAGGAAAAGTGGATCTTCCCCTTTCAGGAAAACGCCGATGTCATTTTCAATTCCTCCACGCTGTATGAGCTTGCGGTTTTAAAAAAGCACATCTTTCCCCTGCTGACTGCAATCGAGCCCTCCGACGACTGCTACGATCAGGTGCGCGGCATGGTCAAGATCTTACATTATATCCGTGAAGCCGATGTCGATAACGAAATCCCCCCGACCAGCATCGTCCGTGAGTTTATCGGCGGCAACGCCTTCTATCGCAAAAACGACTGATAAAATGTCATATCGCGTCATATCTCACCGTATAGGCGCAAAAATACCCCGACTGCTTGGCAACCAAATGCTGTCGGGGTATTTGATTATCATCTTTTATTGATCAACACGGGAAGGGCTCGCCTGCCGAAAGGTTTTTTCTTTCTTCTGTCGGGGATGTGCCGAACACCTTCTGATAGCTGCGCCAGAATGTCGAATAATGTCGAAAGCCGCACGCCGCGGCAACCTCTGCAGGCGGCTCACCCCGCGAGAGCATCCGTTTTGCGGCAATCAGACGCTTGACGGTGATATAGCCCCAGATCGTTTTGCCGGTGGTCTCGCGGAAGAGGCGGCTGATGTGGCTTTTACTCATAAATGCCGCTTTGGCAATGTCATCCAAGGTCATTTCCAAAAACAAGTGATCGTGAATGTATTTCACCGCCAGCCGTACCGACATATGCTCACCCGTCATATCGCCGATATCGTAAAGGGACTTGTCCTCGCGCTGATACACCGCGGCAATCTCGCTCAGTGCAGACAAAAGTATGCTCGCCGCACGCACGCGAAAGCCCTCGCCCACAACATCGGGGGAGATCCCTGCCAATTTATCCAGCACCTCAGTGACGGTAGTTTCGGTGTAAACGATGTGATCCTTGCCAAAAGGCTCGAACAAAAGCCCCGTGCGATCCACACTGTCGATCAGGGTGTGGTCGAAATTGAACACCATCCGCTCATACGGATAGGTGGGGTCGATCTCCATACGGTGCACCTCGCCGCGCTTGATCAGGAAGACCGCGCCGTCAAACAAACGGTACACACGCCCATCGCAAATAAAACGCCCCTTGCCTTTTTTGACATACAAAAGCTCGTACCGCGCGTGAAAATGTGTCCAGAAATCGGTCGGATCGGGCGTATAGTCAAAGGAATAGTGCAGATAAAAGCCGTCCTGATCGTATGTTCTTAAAATACTCATACTCCCACCTCCACGGCATCAGTATACACGAAATTTGTTAACTCCGTGTGACCGAAATCATACGATTTGCAATAATCGCAAAATATGCAATGGTTTTGTGGGTGTTTTCACACGATTTGCAATCGGCAATTGCACCTTTTTTCTATCAGTCTCTGTCGACAAGGCGCACCTCGCCCGATGCCGCATCCACCCAGAATTCATATTCCGTTCCCTTGTATTCGATCTCAATGTCGTATTCATAATACGCACGCGAAAAGCCGTGTAAAAGCGCAAGATCACGCTCGACCTCACTCACGCGAAGCTCACCCGCGTGGATGTTTTCATACGCCTCGGTCATCCATTTTTGGCAGAGCGCCACTGCCTCGTCGCGATCATATACCGAATTCGCCGAAGCCTTGATCGCGGCGGCGGCAAAGAATCCGCCCACCGACAACGCACCGAGCAAAACCACCGCCGCGAGCACGATTGCCGCTATGCGAAGCTTGGTCTTTTTCAAAAACGCGGCAACCGAACGTCTGACGGTTTCCTTCTCAGCAGGCGCGATGGCACGCTTAGTATCCGCTTCTTCAAGGATCAGGGAAAGCTTTTTTGCCTTCGCGATCTCCTCTTCCACGTATTTCACTTCCTCTTCGGTCGCGGTCTTGTTGATATATTTCTCATACAGCTCTTCAAAATTCATAATTGCCTCCGATCAAGGTTGTTCTAAAAGCTCTTTCAGCTTCATACGGGCACGGCAAAGCGCGGTCTTGACGTGCGATTCACTCTTTTTGGTGACTCTTGCCATATCCTTCACCGAAAGATTTTCAAAATAAAAGAGGGTGATCAGTTCTCTGTAGCTTTCAGGCAAAAGGGATATCGCGTGATATAAGGCACGGTATTCTTCGTCCTTGATGATCGTTTCCAGCAGTGCTTCGGAATCCTCCGCTTGCTCCGGCATTTCGCCTTCGAATTTGCGGCGGCGCAGAGAGGACAAATATTCCCGCCTGACGACTGTAAGAAGCCAGCTTTTAAAGGATGCGATCTCGCCGTCCGGTCGCCTCAGAGCCTTGAAAAAGGCGTTTGAAACCAGATCCTCGGCAGTCGCCTTGTCCTTGGTCAGGGAGAGCGCGTACAAGAGTGCGCCGTGATAATGCTCGGCAAACAATGCTTCCAAAAGCTCGTTTTTCATACCCGCCCTCCCTTCTTTTGTATCAGTCGTCGTATTCTTTTTCCGCGTCAAGCACCTCGCCTGTCACGGCATCGATCACATATTCGTATTCATAGCCTCCACTCAAAAAGTCAACTTCATATACAGTTTTGCCGTTTTTGACATCCGGCTCTACCGATTCCACACGCGCATCGCTCTTGGCAACGCCTGCGTGTGCCAGAGCGGCTGCCACGGCGGCGCTTTCTCCGATATACTCGCCTTCGGTGGTACTGCTCTTGCCTTCGGATTTGTGGCTGATCACCTCGGCGGTCAGCGCATGGATCACGTATTCATATTCCACGCCGCGGGATACAAATTCCACATCATAAACGGCGCTTCCTTTTTTCATTTTCCACTTGGTCTTTTCAAAAATCACGCCATCGCGCGTGACATTCGCGTGAAGGAGTGCGGCATCCTCGGCAGCGGTAACGCCGATATAGTCTTCACTGTCCTTGCCTGACGGGGGCGAAACAACGGTTTTGCCGTCCACATCTTTTTTAAAGATCGTGCCGTCAAGGGCATTGATCTCATATTCATATTCCGCGCTGTCGGTTTCAAATTCCAGATCGTAAAGATACTGACCGAGCGCATAATCCATTTTGTATTCAAAGAAGCGTACATCTTCTTCCAAAATCGCGGCATCGCCGTAGGCGATCGCTTTGGCGGCATCGATACCGATATAGTTGCTGTCAGGGGCGCTTTCCGCCTTGGGAAGCGACTCAGGCGCAATTTCCTGATTGTTCACGGTCACCCTCAGAATATCGCCCTTGGCGGCATCGATACGGTAACGGTACAAAACGCCGTCCACAAGGATCTCGACATCATAACAAGGAAGTGCGGTATCTTCGCTTTCGGTCACAAGGGTGTAAAGGGCATCGCTTTCTTCGATGCCGACACTGGCATATACAGCCTGCACGGCTTGGTTTTTGGTGACGGTTTCCTTCTGCACTGCGCCACAGCCTGTGAAAAGAGATGCGGCAAGCATTACGGCTAATAAAAGTATAACGGTTTTTTTCATGTTTGTCAATCTACCTTTCTTAATTTTTGGTTACATTGCATTTGGTTCTTGTGAAAGCCTTCACCTATAAGACGCTTGAAGGAGCAAAAGGTTACACGAAAATAAAAAAATTTTTTCAAAAATTTTCTGAAAAGAGCACGCATCGGCTTCTTGACAAATATCTGTTAATTTGCTATACTGATTTATATTCATAAAAATACATGGAGGGCATATGCGTTATTTTATCGTCACCGATATACACGGCTTTTATACGATTCTGATGAAGACCCTGACCGAGGCAGGCTTCTTCGACTGTGAAGTACCTCACAAGCTTGTCATCCTCGGGGACTATTTTGACCGCGGCAAGGAAGCCCGCGAGATGCAGGAATTTCTAATGAAGCTTCTCGAAGAGGATCGGGTTATTCTCATTCGCGGCAATCACGAGGATCTGATGATGGATATGCTGGAGGATTTCTATGAGATCCGCTTTGATATTCTGCACGGACTCAGCCACCACGCGCGCAACCGCACCTTCGATACTGCTCTTCAGCTCACAGGCTTCGGCAAAGAGGAAGCCGTCCGCGCCTCGGGTGCGTTTCTTTACAACATCAAGCACACGCCCTTTGTCAGGACGATCATTCCGCAATCGGTCAACTACTACGAGACCGAGCATTATGTCTTCACACACGGCTATCTTCCCTCTTATGAAATCGGACAGAAGCACACGATCCTGCCCAACTGGCGCGACGCCACCGAACGCGAGTGGTACCGTGCCAAATGGCTGAACGGTATGAAGGTCGCGTGTATTGACCACAGCATTCTGCCCGATAAAACCATCGTCTGCGGACACTTTCACACCTCTTACGGACACAGCGTGATCAACAAAAACGGCAAGGAATTCGACACAGACGCGATCTTCGACCCCTTCTACGCCGAAGGCATCATCGCCCTCGACGCCTGCACCGCCCACTCCGGCAAAATGAATTGCATCGTCATTGACGACTGACACCCTTGTCGCCTTTTTTCAAAAGATTTACAGAGACACACCACCGCTGTCACCCTTTTTTCAAAAGTTTTTGAAAGGTTTGGGAAACTTTTTTCAAAAAGTTTTCCAAGAAAAACAATCCCCTTATCAAAATCAGCCGTTTTCAAACGCTCACACTCCCTGACAGTGTTTGAAAACGGCGCATTTTTATTTTCCTGCGGTAACTTGTTTCGGACACTTCTTCGCGCCGAGCGCCGCGCGGCGGAATCTAGCCCCATCAGGAGCGCGGACTTTTCTTGAAGTTACTCTTATACCCCTTTCACACAACTCCACCCCGACCGACGCTTGCGCGTGGGTCGGGGTGGTTGCTATTCACGATCCAAAGCGGATCCAGTCGATTTCGGTGTCGGGGGTTACGCCTGCTTTGGCATCGAATGCGACATAGATCGCACTCGGGTCGGCATCAGTGTCAAGGCAGTCGACGGTAACGGTCTGCCACTCACCGTTTTCGGGCAGGGTCACGGTGCAGAGGATCTTGTCGCCCACACCGGTTTCGTAAACGGTCAGCGTGCCGCCCGTACTCTTCACACGAACGGTGAAGGTCTTCTTGCCGTCGGCAAGCAGAGAGGCGATACCGAAAGACGCGCCGTCCTTCGTTACGCGGAGTGCCTTGCCGTCGGAGGTGACGGTCATACCGTTTTGTGTCGACGCATTTTCAGCTTCGACGGTCTCAAAACCGTTGACTGTGGTATTTTCTGCCGCAAAATGCAGGGAGTCCAGATTGAAATTGCCGGGATTCGAGCCTTCTGCCACGATCGTGAAGATGTGCTCGCCCTCGCTGAGTGTCACGCCTTCGTAGGTATAGGTCTGCCAGATGCCGTTTTTCGAGGAATCGCCCCACGCATCGCTGACCGCGATCGAAAGCTCTGCCACCTTCACGCCGTCTACGTAAAGACCGCCCGTGTGATTGGTGGAATCATAACGGCTGTCGTTCTTTTTGCCGCAATTCACGCGGAGCGTGATGGCAAAGCTGCCGGCTTCGGTCACATTTGCCGTAAATTCCAGCTTATCGCCCGCGATCTTGAAGGGCTTGACAAAGCCATTTCCGGTATAGCCCTTCCATTCGCCGTCCACCTTCAGGACATACAGACTTTCGGTGTTCATCGAATACAGCTCTGCGTTTTCAAGCTCGTACAGCGTGCCGTCCTTGATCTCGGGCAGGGTGTCGGTGTCATCTACCGAAGCACTCGCTTCCTTGGGCTCGGTGATCACAGCCGATGTCAGCACGACTTCGTGACGGTCATTGGTATGGTGGAACTTCACCACCAGCGTATCGTCCTCAAAGGTATAGCCCGATGCCGCCGCAAGAAGGGCTGTCACGTTCGAAACACGGTTGAGTGCACTGCCGTCAAGCGTCACCGCATCGGCGGCGGTCACGTGGTTGAAACGCAGGATATAATCCCTCTCGCATGGCGTGTATACCGCAGGATTGTGATCCACGCGGCTGATCGTGAAGCGAATGGCATCTGTGGAAACTTTGGACACAAAGGTGGTTTCGGAATACGCCTGTTCGGTGATGTAACGGCGGCTGACACCGTCGTCCTCAAAGAGGGTATAGCTGCTCTCGCCCCGCGGATAGACATCCAGCGTCAGGGGATCAAGCGGCTTTTCATCGGCATAGTTCACATCGGGACCCATCGGAACGATCGCCCCTGCCTTGACAAATACGGGAATCTCGTCAAGAGCGGCAAATACACGCACGGTATTGCCCTTTTCGCCGCCTTCATAGCGCTCACCCGTGAAATAATGATACCACGTTGTGTTGGGCGGAAACCATACCGTCACATAGGTATCACTGACCGAGGTCGCAGGTGCTACCAAGAACCAGTCGCCGAGATAATATTGGCGATTGAGATTCCACGCGGCAGCGGTGTACTGACTGCCGTCCTCGAGAATCATCGCACGCATCATCGGAACACCCGTGCTGTAGCCCTGCCAAGCTGTGGTATACAGATAGGGATACAGCGAATAACGGATTCTGAGATTTTCCTTCAAGGTCTCTTGCGCGGTTTCGTCATAATCCCACGGCTCGCGTCCGTCGTGACCGTGTGTGCGCATAATGCCGCACCAAGTGCCGAATTCGGCAACCCAACGGGTATACAATTCATCGGTGGGACGGGTTTTGAAGCCCCCGAGATCGTGGGAGACCGCCCAGTACCCAATCAGTCCTGCATCGATCGAAAAGCCGATCTGGTAAGCGAGATCCGAGGTATTCGCATCAATATCCCCCGACCACGCGGTTGCAAAATGCTGTCCCGCAAAGCTGCCGCGCGTCATAAACATCGGACGCGATTCCACCGTATACAGCTTCCACGCCTCATATGCGCCGAGCGCCGACATTACGGGTGCGGAGTTCGAGCCAAGTACATCAAATTCATCCGGCCAGAAGAAATCGCCCCAGCCCTTTTCGATGACATTTTTCATATACGCCTCGACCCATTGATTGGAGTAGGGCGCAAGATGCAGAAGCTTACCGCCCGATGCCTCGGGTGTGCCCGCGTTGTTGTGCAGTCCTACGTGGAATCCAAGCTCGCGCGCCTCTGCAAACATCGCGTCAATATCGGGGAATTTCGAAAGGTCGTTACTCCACATCATATTGCCCCATTTTTCGCCCGCCGAATGATTGGCTTCGGTCACATTCACGTCGCCGCGCCAACCGTAGTCAAAGACATATACATCCGAAGGATACCCCTCGTCGCGCAGACGGTGGATCCATTCGAGAAATTCCGCCTGTGTCGCGTTGTCATTGCCGTATTTCGACAGCATAAAGCCAAGCGCCCACTTGCCGTACAGCTCCATTCTGCCCGTGATCTCAGCGTATTCGTTGAGAAGGGTCTTGAAATCAGGGCCGTACATAAAGAAGTAGTCGAGATAGCCCTCGGTCTCAAAGCCGCCGCCCTTCTTGAAAAAGGTGGTATTGGTGCTGATGGTATTGAGAAACGTACCGTAGCCCACCGAGCTCATAAAGAAGGGAGCGACCACTCTGCCGTGCGACATCGTGAATTCGCTGAAATCCTCGCTGTAGCGGTTCAGCTCGGTGCGTCTGCCGTGGTCTCCCGACCCAAAGCCGAAAATGCCGCCTGCGTTCAGACTGCCCTCGGTCTTTTTGATGCCGACCTGCGTGCCTTTGCGGTAAACGCCCTCTTCGCTGTCCTTGGACAGAAGATTGCCGTCAAGGTCATAGGCTTCCAGACGGAAGGGATTTTCTTCGATTCTCAACTCCATTGCGGCAGTGCGGATCACCGTCACGCCGTTTTCGGCTGTCTTTTGGTGGCGAACAAGTTTCCACGCTTCTTTTTGCACCATATAGTACTCGGGATCGTCAGGGCGGTATTCACCGTTTTTGTCGGAGATCTGTACACGCACCGTGCGGTCGGTACACAGCTCCAGAAGAACGCTGTATTCCCCATCCTCAAAGGTGTAGCAATTGGTGGCAGGTGTGGGGAGTGTTCCCTCTCCTGCAGTCGTATCAACCGCAGTTGTATCGACGGCATCCGTGTCGGGAACGGTTGTCACCACGGGCGCTTTGGTGGTTTCAATAACACCGTTTGTTGTGTGTGCACTTGTGCTGTCGGGATCATCCCCACAGGAGGCAAGCGCCAAGGAAGATAAAATAGCAAGTGTGAGCATCAGTATCAGCGGAATCAGTTTTCGCATTCTTTTATTCCGTCCCCTTTCGCAAACAGACCGCCGGGCAGTCCTCTTTTCTTTATTATATAGCCTCCACCCGATAAAAGCAAGAGTTTTTCTTTCTCTCGCACATTTTTACCGTAAAAACCTCCTGTTTTACTCCCTTTCTCACAAAAAAATGTCGGAACGCGCGTTCCGACATGTTCCTTTTACAGATTATAATACTTCTCAAATTCCGCGGGAGGCACTTTTCTATTTTTTTTCGCGAAATGCCTTATTCAACGATGTCGCCTTTTTCGCATAATAGCTTTGTATGGCAAAATGCCGTTTTCGATCTTTATCCGATGCAAATTTTTTTGTTTTGGTTTGCACATATTTCTTCAAGCCATAAGATAAATTACACCAAATAAATTGTCTTGACAAATAATAAATATGGAGATATAATATTATGAAACATAGTATGATTGACCGATTGATTTATGCTGTCACACAGAGGCCTAAACATTATGTCGAAGTCAAAAACCCACCCCGTACCGCTGCGGAAAAATTAGCCCATCCGCAAGACGCAAGACAAATGCAGTATAACAGATGGAGTAAGCGCTACAAAATCTATTCCGGCTCATATCTGCCCGAAAACGACAGACGCCTTTTAAAAAAAGGATGGGAAGACAAGAAGTCTTTGCAGAATGGGGGGACAATTATACAACGCAAAAGTTCAGGACAAACGATTCGAAGCGAG
>JAFTKF010000096.1 GCA_017453405.1 Clostridia bacterium | reverse complement strand
CGTGATCAATGCCGCACAGTGCGAGGATGCGCTGGAGGCAGGGGCGACCTTTATCGTCTCGCCCGGCTTTTCGCCCTCTGTTGCCGCGATCTGCCGTGAAAGAAAGATCCCTTACTATCCCGGTTGCGTGACTCCCACCGAAATTATGGCGGCTTTGGAATACGGCATTACGACCGTCAAGTTTTTCCCTGCCAACATTTACGGCGGTCTGAAGGCGCTGAAAGCACTGTCTGCACCTTTTCCGCAGATCAAATTCATTCCCACAGGCGGCGTAGACCGTTCGAATATCGATGAATTTCTGGCATTCGATAAGATCGAAGCCATCGGCGGCAGCTTCTTTGTGAAGGAAGCGCTCGAAAAGTATCAAGCAAGAAAAGGAGAATAACAATGAAAGTGGTAACCTTTGGCGAATTGATGCTTCGCCTTGCTCCGAACGGATATTACCGTTTCTTTCAGAATGATCAGATGCAGGCAACCTTTGGCGGCGGTGAAGCCAATGTTGCCGTATCGCTTGCCAATTACGGCGTAGACAGTGTGTATGTTACCAAGCTTCCGAAGCACGCAATCGGTGAGGCGGCAGTCAACTCGCTTCGCTATTTTGGAGTGGATACCTCCAAAATCGTTCGCGGCGGTGACAGAGTGGGTATTTATTTCCTCGAAAAAGGGGCATCGCAACGCGGCTCGGTCTGCATTTACGACAGAGCGCATTCCGCCATTGCCGAGGCAAAGGCTTCGGATTTTGATTGGGATGCGATTTTTGAGGGTGCGGATTGGTTCCATTTCACGGGCATTACGCCCGCACTCGGCGGTGAGCTTGTGACGATCTGCGAGGATGCCTGCCGCGCGGCAAAGGCACGGGGCATCAAGATCTCCTGCGACCTCAACTACCGCGGCAAGCTCTGGACAAGAGCCGAAGCACGGGAAGCCATGACCAAGCTTTGTCACTATGTAGATGTCTGCATTGCCAATGAAGAGGATGCCAAGGATGTATTCGGCATTGAAGCCGAAAACACCGATATTTATTCGGGCAAATTGAACCACGAGGGCTATCAGTCGGTGGCGAAAAAGCTTGCCGATACCTTTGGCTTTGAAAAGGTAGCGATCACGCTTCGCACCTCGATCTCGGCAAACGACAACGATTGGGCAGGTATGCTGTACGACGGCGAAAGCTATTCGTTCTCCAAGAGCTATCATTTGCATATCGTTGACCGCGTGGGTGGAGGCGACTCCTTCGGTGCGGGACTGATCTATGCGCTGCTTTCGGGCAAGAATTCGGCTGCGGCAATCGAATTTGCCGTGGCGGCATCCGCGCTCAAGCATTCGATCGAAGGCGACTATAACCGCGTATCGGTGGCTGAGGTAGAAAAGCTTGCCGGCGGCGACGGCTCGGGCAGAGTACAGAGATAACAGTATCATCCGCGGGATCAAAAAGAGACCTTCGGAATTGGGGTTGTCTGTATTGGAGAATTGGTTATGGGCTGAGCCTAAACCCTTATATAAGCAAAAAAGAGAGAGCAAATTGGTGTATAACCGAAATGTTCTCTCTTTTTTTGTTTTTCCGTTTAGCGTTATGAGGCTCGTTTTCCTCACCGTTATATGATTATCCCATAGCATAAAACTTGGCAAAGCCAATCATCGCGATGCGAAGCATCTCATAGCCCATAACTTGCCCGCAAGGGCAATCATAGTTTTGCGTGATACTCCGCTTGGCGTATCACGCTTGTTGCCTTATTTCACGGTGATCATCTTGGCGATCTCGCGGATGTTTTCGCGATTTTCGCGAATGGCGGCGCTTTCGGCTGAGAAGGTGACGGCATAATACACGTCAGCGCCTTCATAGAAATAAACCGAATAGTATTTGTCGTTTTTGCGGTACTCGAGATTCAAAAAATCCGCTTCCTTTTCGGGCTGATACTGAACATGGCAGGAATCGTCCAATGCTTTCATTGTTGAACGGGCGAAATCGTATGCTGTGGGGTCGGCGGTTTCTGTTTTCAACACCGTTTCGACGGTGATGATATAGGCGCCGTCGGTCAGATAGGTCTGATCCATCGGACCTTGCATCACAAAGCGGGGCGGCAGGGGAATGGTGACATCCGCAAGGGTATATTCCTCCGGTGTTTCCGGCAGGACAAGATCAAGGAAGGTTTCGGGTGCAGGATACGACGGCGGGTATGTGGTTGTCGGCATCTCGGATAAGGTAAGCTGTACCGACATCACGACAATTGTCACAAGCATAACAAGAGCGGCGGCAATGACGGGGATCAGCCATTTGTTTGACGGCTTTTGATAGTTGGTATAGCGCTCTGTTCCGCTGACACCGTGAAAGCTGAAATGTTCACCGCAAGAAGAGTCGTCAATGACCGAGCCGATCAGCATAATATCACTGTCGCCTTCGGGGATTTTGACAAGCTCAGCGGCACAAAAGCGATAGGGATTGCCGATGACGGCAATGATCTCGCAGGCGGAGTCCGGCACGGTAAAGGTCATACTTTCGCCGTTTCGGACAGTTCCGAGAGCGGTGACGGTTCTGCCCATAACCGTTGTCGAAAAGCTTCCGTTTCCCGTGATATATACCGTTATCGGTTGCAATGCGGCGTTTGGGGAGGGTAATCTTTGAAAGATTAAGGATCTCATAGTATAACTCCTCTATGTATATTAAAAAAATACTTACAGAAACTCAGTCGGGGGAAAGGTCGATGCCGAGCATCACGGGGCAGTGGTCGCTTCCCATAATGTCTGTCATGATCGCGGCATCTGTTACGTGGGGCATCAGGCGTTCGGATACCACGAAATAGTCGATACGCCATCCGACATTCTTTTCCCGTGCTTTATACATATAGCTCCACCAGGAATATGTTACGGTATCGGGATACAGTCGGCGAAAGGTATCGGCAAAGCCCGATGACAAAAGGCGAGAGAAGGCAGCACGCTCTTCGTCCGAAAAGCCTGCACTCAGATGATTGGTCTTCGGATTTTTAAGGTCGATCTCCTCGTGCGCCACGTTCAGATCACCGCAATAGATCACCGGCTTTACGGTATCTAACCGCATAAGATAGTCGCGTATGGCATCCTCCCACGCCATACGGTAGGAGAGACGGGCAAGCTCACGCTGTGCATTTGGGGTGTAGCAGGTGACGAAATAGAAGGATTCGTATTCCAGCGTGATCACGCGCCCCTCGCTGTCGTGCTCGGGGATTCCGATACCGTAGGTTACCGCAAGCGGTGGGTGTTTGGTAAAGACAGCCGTTCCCGAATAGCCCTTCTTTTCGGCGTAATGCCAGAAGGCGTGATAGCCCTCGGGGGCAAAATCGGCTTGTCCTTCTTGCATTTTGGTTTCCTGCAGGGCGAAAAAATCAGCGTCAAGGGCAGAGAAGATCTCTTCAAAGCCTTTGGAAAGAACCGCCCGAAAGCCGTTGACATTCCAGGAAATACATTTCATAACGATCACCATGGCTTTCGTTTGCGAAAGCCTACCTTTCTTGTGAGATTTCAGAAGATTTTGTCAGATTTTTCATCCACTTGAAACGGTTGATCTTGATGAATGCCACGAAGCATTTCAAAATCTGATCGGATTTCAAAAAGAGGAAAACCAGCCACGGGGCAGCCCCGAGCCGTGCGGCAAGCAGTGCGGAGGGAAGTACTACGAGAAAGACGAAAAAAGCATCGTTTTTCATCACAAAGGAAACATCGCCCCCCGATTTGACAAGTCCAAAGAGGCAAGCCGCCTGATAGCAGGTTCCCACGATGGTGAAGGACAAAACCGAGATCAGGCTTTCTGCCTGCACCGTTGCCTCGGGCGAGATGTTGTAAAGCGAAATGAAGGGACTTTTGATGGCAAAGAGAAGCGCTCCCGTCAGAATGCCGAGTATGAGAAAGATCACCTGCACGGTATAGGCGTATTCACGGATCTTTTCGGTATTGCCGCTGCCGATGGTTTTGCCCGTGATAATACCGACAGCGCCCGCCATACCGTTCATCACGACATAAGAGAGGCTGTTCAGCGTGCCTGCTACCGAAAGCGCGGCGATCACGCCGTCGAAGGGCAGTTTCCCCATAATGGCGGAATAGGAGAACATATTGACAGCCCAGATCAGTTGCCCTGCCATGATCGGCGCGCCATAGCGAAAGAAATCCCTTGTGAGTGCGCGATCAAATTTCAGGATATCGGCAAAGCGAAAGCCAAGCTTTTTGTCGATGAAGAAGGTGTAGACAAAGATCACCAAAAATTCGGCAATCCGCGAGATCAGTGTGGCGATCGCCGCGCCCTTCACGCCCATTGGGGAAAAGCCAAGCTTGCCGAAAATGAGAATATAGTTCAGGGAAACATTGACAGTAAGGGAAACGAGGGATACCACCATACCGATGCGCGGTTTTTCCACACTGCGCAGTGCCGCGATCATCCCCTGTGTCAGGCAGAAGAACAAAAACGAAAAGACGGTGATCCGAAGATAGGTGACACCGAGATCAAGAATCGCGTCGTTTTCGGCAAACAGCGACAGAATGGGGCGCGTAAAGGTAAGACAAGCGATGCTGATCACCACCGCCGAAAGGCAGGCAGTGGCAAGACCGACCGATACGACCTTTTTGATGGCGGCAAGATCGCGTTTGCCCCAATACTGCGCGCAAAGCACCAGAACCGCGCCCTCGATGCCTGCGGTGAAGATCTGCAAAAGCGTCTGGATCTGACTGCCGATATAGACTCCCGAAATGGCATTGTCACCCAGTGCACCGACCATCACGTTGTCCGCAAGGGTAACGGCGAAGGTAATGAGATTTTGCAAAGCAATCGGAATGGCAAGCAAAAAGAGAGAACGGTAAAAGGATCGGTCTTTGGTCAGAATCATAGGCGCTCCGTATCTGTTTTTTTCTATTATAACCCGATTGATTAAGAAAATCAAGTTGCCGACAACAAAAAAGCTCCCGAAGGAGCTTTTTTGTATCAGCGAACAAGATCGATCAGACCGTCGATGATCAGAATGACACCGAGTGCGATGTAGAACCAGGTGGGCTGTACCCACTTGTTGAGGATCAGAAGAACGCCTGCAACAATGGTGAAGACGGCAACGATGACGGGGAACACGCGCTTGTTTTTCAAAGCCACGCAAAGATCAAGAACGCCCTTGAATACCACGAATACGCCGAAAGCAACGACTGTCCACTCGATGACCGCCTGCTTGAAAATGATAAAGAGAACGCCGAGAATGACGCAAAGCAGGGCACTGGATTGGAAGGTACGCTTATTCTTAGCCATAGAAACACTCCTTTCCATAAAAATACGGTTTGATGCATTCAGTATAGCAGATTTGTCGTAATTTGTCAAGAAATCGTGAACAATCGGTGAAAAAATTCAGAAAGGGTTTACATCGGATGCGTTTTGTGCTACACTGAAGACATCTTATACCGAAAAGGAATCAAAATGAAACGCTATCTTTCTCTTTTTCTGATATTGCTTTTGCTGTTTACCTCCTGCGCGGATGCCGTGAT
>JAFTKF010000095.1 GCA_017453405.1 Clostridia bacterium | reverse complement strand
TCAAACGTAACCGCATATCCGTCTTCGCCTTTTCCGATCAGAACAGGAAGACGCCCGACACGGTCACGCGCCGCGACGATTGCCCCGTCTTCTTTCAGTATCAGAATCGAGGCGGAACCTTCAATAACATTTTGCGCAAAACGCAAGCCCTCATTGAACGAGCTTTTTTGATTGATCAGCGCCGCGCAAAGCTCCGTACCGTTAATGCGCCCCGATGTCATCGCGTTAAAATGTCCGCCGCTGAACGAAAGATACTGATCGATCAGGCGCTCGGCGTTATTGATCACACCAACCATACAAATCGCATACGTTCCGAGATTGGAGCGGATCAGCAAAGGTTGCGGATCGCTGTCACTGATACATCCGATCGCGGATGTACCCCTCATTTCCTCAAAAACGTGCTCAAACTTTGTTCTGAACGGTGAATTGTCGATATTATGGATCACCCTTTGCAGTCACAGCTCGCGATCAAATGCCGCAAGACCGCCGGTTCTGGTACCGAGGTGAGAATGATAGTCGGTTCCGAAGAACACGTCTGCAAGACAGTCTTGTCTTGAAGCAATGCCAAAAAAACCACCCATATGTGCTTCTCCGATTTCGTTCTAATGGAATTATGCAAAAAAGAGCTCGGAAAGCGTCATCGGATCGATATATTCGCCATCCTTATATACACGCATATTGCCCGAGGCGATCTCATCGATCAGCATAACCTTGCCCTCGGCATCGTAACCGAATTCAAACTTAATGTCATAAAGAACAAGACCCTTTTCCTTCAGATCATCCGCAACGATCTGTGTGATCTTCTGTGTCATCAGCTTGATGTCGTCATACTGCTCTGCAGTCATAACGCCAAGGTCAACAAGACCGTCCTTGGTAACAAGGGGATCTCCCTTTGCATCGTTTTTAAAGGTCGTTTCCACATATGCGGGAAGATCAGCACCTTCCTCAATGTAATCGCTGTAGCGGCGATAGAAGCTGCCCACTGCCTTGTGACGGCAAATCACTTCAAGACCCTTGCCGAATGCCTTTGCAGGAAGTACTTCCATTGTTGTATTGGCAAGATCAGCCGAAATATAATGTGTTTTGATACCGGCAGCATTGACTTTTTCAAAAAAGTAGATCGACATACGGAGATTGACATCGCCAACACCCTCAATTGTCAGACCGACAGCGTTTTCTCCGGGATCAAATACACCGTCTTTACCCGTGCAATCATCCTTGAATTTCAAAAGATAGTTTCCGTTTTCCAGTGCAAATACATCTTTCGTTTTACCGGTGTATACAAGCTTCATTGTGTTATCCTCTTCTTTCTCAAAAAATAATATATTTTTGTTTATTGTTGATTGAATTCTTTGGCAACAGCCTCATCCTTGGCAAGCACAGCAAGACGGTCGCTTTCGCGCTTGGCAATCAGTTTTTCAGAAAGCGTATCATCCGAAAGCGCCAGAATCTCAGCCGCAAGAAGTGCTGCATTGGCAGCACCGTTAATGGCAACTGTTGCCACCGGGATTCCCGTCGGCATCTGTACAGTAGCAAGAAGCGCATCCATACCGTCAAGAACAGGTCCTTTGCACGGAATCCCGATTACGGGAAGCGTGGTATTCGCCGCAACTGCGCCTGCAAGATGTGCCGCCATACCTGCTGCCGCAATCAGAACACCAAATCCGTTTTTCTTTGCATTTTTTGTGAATTCTGCCGCTTCAAGCGGTGTTCTGTGCGCAGAATACACGTGAACCTCAAAAGGAATCTCAAGAAGTGAAAGCATATCGGTTGCTTTCTTTACAATCGGGAGGTCGCTGTCACTTCCCATTAAAATACCAACTTTTTTCAGCATCGTTTCTAAATTTCCTTTCTGAATCTTGTGCCGTTTCAGGCATGGGATACCGTGTGCCGCTACCGATGAATAAAAAAAGAGCGCACAAAATCCACAGGATTTCAGTGCGCCCAGACGGTCGGCAATTTATTAGATTTTCGCTCCCCTGTGGTACTCCACAATGATCCGTCAGTTGCAAAAACCCTTCAAACATATCCTTCTGTATTCTATCACGAAAGGCTTCCCTTTGTCAAGAGAAAACGGCTATCTTTTTCTTACAAAAATAGCGTTTTTTCCTCATGTTTTTTTGACATTACGTAATGGCATAACAAGGTAGTCGGCTCACTATGCAACCGAATAGAAGATCATACCGAGAATTGCAGACAGAATGATCAGAACGATCGGCGAAAGCTTGCGCTTTGAGATTCTTTGATACAATGGGCTGATCAAGCACAAAAGAGCAAAAATAATCAGCGCGGGGATATCCACAGCAACTGAATCACCGAATACGGAAACAGAGAAAAAAGAAGACAGAAACAACGTAACGGATGTACCGAGGATCAGTCCGATTACAGCAGGACGAATTCCGGAAAGGGTCGCTTCTACCGCTCGATACTTCAGAATATTTTTGAGAAGTATCGAAATCACAAGAATAACCGCAAAAGAAGGCAAAACGACACCGACGGTAGCCACAAGAGATCCAACAAAGCCACCTTGTGTCGATCCGACGAAGGTCGCCATATTGACAGCAAGCGGTCCGGGAGTACTCTCTGCCACAGCAACCATATTCAAAAACGACTCCTCAGTCAGCCATCCGTGTGATATCACCTCTTCCCGGATCAACGAGATCATTCCGTAACCGCCGCCAAACGAAACCGCTCCGATTTTTAAAAACGTTAAAAACAGTTCCCAGAATATCATACGCTTCCCTCCTTTTTTCCGATCCTCGAAAGAAGGTAGGTAGCAAGACCCGCCACGCCGCCTAACAAAATGTAAACAATCGAAGAAAAGGAGATTGCCAACAAGGAAAAGGCAACCATCGCTACTGTCGTAAACGAAATCAACACTACCGTAAGTGGCTTTTTGAGAGACTCCGCTTTCAGCATTTTAACACCCGCCGAAAGAATCAGATATACGACCGCCGCACGAATTCCTTGAAACGCATAAGCAACCATCGTGAGCGTTAAAAATGCATCCAGAAAAAGCGAGATCAGATAAATAATGACAAACGATGGGATCACAACGCCGACGGTTGCAAACAACGCGCCGAAAAAGCCCGCCTGTTTATACCCGAGATAGGTTGCCGCATTGATCGCAATCGGTCCCGGGGTGCTTTCCGCGATTGCCGTCATATTCAAAAACTCATCCTTGGTCATCCACGCCCGTTTTGATACAAATTCATTTTCAAGCAGTGCCAGCATCGCAATACCGCCGCCGAACGTAAACGCGCCGATTTTCACCATCGTCAGAAAAAGCATCAACCATTGCCTTAATTTCTTCATATTCCCACAGCCGTCTCCTATCGTTTTTTCTAAGCTATTATCCAGCATTATACTGCAAAAAAACAATTTTGTAAAGGCATTCTTATAAAATTCTTATAAAAAATCACGGCAAGAAATATCCTGCCGTGATTGAATACTTTATTTTTCCAAAATCTTAAGAAGCTCGCCCACAATATAGTGCGCATACACCTCGTATCCGCCTTCAACCATATGAAGACCGTCATTCGGCTGATAAAGCGTTTGCGTTTCTTCCTGAATCGGGCTGTTGTTATGTGCATCGATCACATCAAGCGATTCCTGCTTTGCTATTTCAAGCACCGTCTTTGCCGCTTCTTCAACACACTGATACACCGAACCGAGGCTTCTTGCCGCATACGGCGGCGTAATCAGAATGAGCTTCGCCCCTTCTTTCATATCCGCACGAATCAGATCAAGAAGCAGTAAGTAAGCATTATACTGGGTAACACCGTTCGTTTTTAATCCTGCATTCGTACCGAGCATAATCAGAATAACATCGGCTTTGGTAATATCGATGAGATTCTGGCGGTAGCTATTCAGGATCATTTCTGCCGTGTATCCGCATTTTCCGTAATTCAAAACAGAACATCCCAATTCTTTGCCGAGATAATAGGGATAGTTCTTGAATTTTCTGTCGGGAACACCGGGCGTAAAACAACCAATATCACCTTCTGTCAGACTGTCACCGATACAAGCAACCACAAGCGATTGATACGGATATGCTTTACACGCCGCTTCGTAGTCCCTTTCGTTGGCATATCCCTTGATCTTTGCCGAATATGTCGCATTATGCGAAGCAATACCGGTAAATGTAATCGCTCGGATATATGTTGTACCTTCGGGAATCGTAACAAAACCGTTAATTACCGCAGCATCCGAGGTGGACGTCGTACCAACACCCGAAATATATTCTTTGCCTTCAGTGTAAAAGGACAGCGACATCAAATATTTGTGTG
>JAFTKF010000094.1 GCA_017453405.1 Clostridia bacterium | reverse complement strand
TGAAGTTTCGGGAGACCTTTGCAGCCTCTACAAATTCTTTTCTTAATTCTTCCACAGTTTTGTCCTTCCAAGGCATTTAAATAACCTCCTTTTGGTCATTTTCTTGCCTTTTATTATATAACAAAACTGTATACAATCATCTTGCATTACCTGTATACTATCATACTACACTGTACAGTCCCCGACTGTCCTAGACCCCTCAACATTTCGGGTATGTAATCACGACCAATTTGCCCTAGGGGAAGGAACACAAAAATCTATCCGAAACCCGTAGGGACAGGCGTCCCTACAGTTTCTCTTGTTTTTTCTTTTGCGGCAATTTTAATCGAATCGTCGGTTTCTCGGATAGAGGACGCCTATCCCTACAAATTTCTGTATTTTTTCGCTTCTACGGCAATTTTCGGATTGCATCAGCGTTCCAAAACCACACATTCGCGCCTCGCGCCAAGACCCTTGACACTTCTTTTTCAAAATGCTATACTATATTCATCACCAATGCGGAGGTATGTATGGCTGATTTGACTTATAAAACACGTGGAGATTCCTCGCCGCAGGGAAAGCCGAAGGTGTATTTGGCTTGCCATCCCGAGGATTCGACGGTTTTCGACACAATTGCCGATGAAATTCTCACCGTGGTCAACTGCGCGGTTTTCTATGCCGCCGATCCCATTACCGATCTTGACGAGCACCGCGCGCGGCTTCGCGAAATGAACCTTGTGGTCATTCCTATCACCGAAACCTTCCTCACCACCCCGTCGATGGCACGCGATGTGGAATTCCCCCTCACGCAGGAGCATCATATTCCCGTACTTCCCCTGATGCAGGAGTCGGGGCTGGTTGATCTCTTCAACCGTGTCTGCGGCGACATTCAGTTTCTCGACAAAAACGCAACCGATACCACCGCGATCTCGTATGAGGAGAAATTCACCCAATTTCTCACCTCGATCCTTGTCGGAGACGAGCTTGCCGAGGAGATCCGCTCTGCCTTCGATGCGTATATCTTCCTTTCCTACCGCAAAAAAGACCGCGAATATGCCAAAGAGCTGATGCGGCTGATCCACGAAAACGACTTCTGCCGTGATGTCGCCATCTGGTATGATGAATTTTTGACTCCCGGCGAGAATTTCAACGATATGATCGCCGACGCCCTTAACAAAAGCGCCCTCTTTGCCCTCGCCGTCACCCCCAACCTCGTCAACGAGACCAATTACGTAATGACCACCGAATATCCGATGGCGCAAAAGGCAGGCAAGCCCATCCTTGCCGCCGAGATCGTCCCCACCGACCGTGCGACGCTTGAAACACATTACAACGGAATCCCCGAAAATGTTGACGCCCACAATGTCAAGCATCTGTCGGATGCCCTGATCAATGCCTTTCAGTGGATCATGCTCCGTGATAACGATGACGATCCGCGCCACAATTACCTCATCGGTCTTGCTTACCTTTCGGGTATCGATGTCGAAAAGAATCCCGAGCGCGCACGGGAGATGATCACCTTCGCCGCCGAAGCGGGCTTGCCCGATGCGATCAAAAAGCTTGTCACCATGTACCAAAACGCGGAGGGTGTGGAACGAGACTTTGCCACCGCCATCCGATGGCAGGAGAAGCTTGTGGAGATTTCCCGAACGCAGTATGAACAGACGCCAAGCGAAGACACTGCCGGCGACTTTCTGTTTGCTCTTGACGGTCTTCACAGCTGTTATCTGACGGTCGCCAACTATACCAAAGCCCGTGCGCTTCTTGAAGAAGCCCTCTCGTTTATGAATGCGCTTCCCGATTGGGCAAGTGAGAACTTTCTCGACCGCAACCGCGCCTCTTGCTATAGCAAGCTTGGCGAGCTTGCCTCACGGATCGGCAACTCTGATGCCGCACAAGAATATTTTGAGCAATCGAACACCTATGCTTCGCGCGTGCAGACGCGCATTGCCAAGGAGGCAGAAAGCATCCGTAATTTTTCTGTCAATTGGCTGGCAGATGCTATGAATAACCCCGAATTCGCATCCCTTCCCGAGGAAATCTGGAACGAGATGAAAAATATCTTTCTCTCCTCTTCCGAGGAATACACCTTCTCTTCTCGCTTTGAGCTTGCACAAAGCCACGTATCCCTCGGCTCGACGGCTTATGATGCCCATGATTACGAAGCCGCAAGCGAGCATTTTGGTAAGGCTTTGGAGCTTTTAACGGCACTGATCGAGCAAAACGACAGCGCAGAGTACCGCAGAGAGCTTGCCATCGTGCACTCCTATCTCGGCGATATTGCCAAACAGCAAGACCGCCTTGCAGAGGCTTATGAAGCCTATATGTCATCCTATCGATTATTGCTGGGGCTGAAATCCGAAACCGAAAATGGCGAGGCCCTGCACGATCTCGCCGCTATTCTCTCCCGTATGGCAACACTGCAGGAGCGCGTCGGACAAAAAGAAGCCGCCCTTGCCCTACAGCAGGAGGCTTTGATGCTCAACCGCGCCTACGCCGAGAAGAATGCCACCGTCACGGCATATGAAACGCTCGCCGCTTCTTTCATCACGATCGCTATGCTCTACCGCGACCTTGGCGCCATCAAAGAGGCACGGCAACACGCCGAAGTCGCCCTTTCGATCTGGAATGAGCTTTTGTCACTCCGCCAGGAAATATCCCCCCTTGCAGAAAACTGCCGCCGCATAACCGAAGAGCTTTTACAATCGCTTCCCGATGATACATAAACGCCTATCCCTACAATTTTTCTTATTTTTTTGCTTCTGCGGCAAATTCTTATTGCATCAGCGTTTCAAAACCGCTCATTCGCACCGAGATCCCAAGCCCCCAACGCACCGCGGTGCGTTGGGGGTTCGACTTCCGCTCGCACTTGGACTCTGTCCAAGTGCAGATGACACGGCTACTACACGACTAGGCAAATGACAGCAGCTACTATCCCTCACTCCAATTGCACCAAATCCTCCCCTTGACACTTCTTTTTCAAAATGCTATACTATATTCATCACCAATGCGGAGGTATGTATGGCTGATTTGACTTATAAAACACGCGGGGATTCCTCGCCGCAGGGCAAGCCGAAGGTGTATTTGGCCTGCCATCCCGAGGATTCGACGGTTTTCGAC
>JAFTKF010000093.1 GCA_017453405.1 Clostridia bacterium | reverse complement strand
GCGGGGCGTGGTGGTGCCGGCATATCATTCGATGTAGATGAGGGCAAAGCAAGAGCCCTCTCACCTTGGCGTGATGAGCCGGTTGCGGGTTGCAGAGTGGGATGCTATCAGATCATTCGATGCCCTTTTTAGGGGTTAAGTCGGTCATAGCCCCTTATGGGGGAGGTGCAAGCCACCGGGTGAACCGGCGGTTTTCCTTTGCTTTTCGAGGAATTTTGCATTTATTCACAATTTATGGCTTGCACATTTACAACCGATATGCTATAATAGAAAAATAATATTTTAATTTCTAAAAAAGGTCGTATACACCCAATGAAAAGCAAATTTCTCACGTTTTTTCTTCCCATTTTGGTGTTTTGTATCGGCATTACAGCAATGACATCCTTCACCCTACTGGATGCGTTTGTGTTTGACCGTCCGATTGCGGATGGCACGGTCATTCGCAATCCCTCCTTTACCTATCCCAAGGTGACGGAGCGCGACCCCGTGACTGCAAGCACAACGCCTGTTTCTACTCCCGTTTCCACCCCTGATACCATTCCGTCAACTCCGCCGCCCTATGGGGAAGGGACAGACGATCCCATCAGTGGGGAAGCTGTGATCACATCGGCAGTGCCCGTCACCACCGAAGCCCCCGAGATCGACTATCCCATTTACGGCGATCTCTATTACAAAGACGAAAATATTGAGATCACCATTGAAGAGGATCTGTATGTCAATCAGAACGGTGTTGCCACCAAGCTGTTTTACGTGGATCTGAAGCTTTCGGATATCGAATATCTGCGCACCTATTTCGGCACGGACTGGCGCGGCAATGTCACCAAGGATACAGTTGCCGATATGGCAGAAGCCAACAATGCGATCTTTGCCATCAACGGTGACTATTTCAGCTACCGTGAGCGGGGCTACGTGATCCGCAATTATGAACTGGAGCGTTGGACACCCAGAAGACAAAACGATCCCTTTGGGGATGATGCCCTCTTATTGATGGCTAACGGTGATTTTATTATGATCGACGAAAACGATATCGCCGCCGAAAGTCTGCCGCTGGATACCTATCAATGCTTCACCTTCGGTCCTCGCCTGATCGAATACGGCGAGATTCTGGTGGACGGTGATGACGAGGTCGGGCAGTCTGCTGCTTCCAATCCCCGTACGGCGATCGGTGTGATTGCAAATCTGCATTATAAGATCGTGGTTTCCGAAGGAAGGCTTGAGGATGGCGACGGTCTGACACTTTTGGAGCTTGCTGAAATTATGGATTCGCTGGGCTGTACGAGCGCATACAATCTCGACGGCGGCTCATCCACCACGCTGTATTTCAACGGCGAAGTGCTGAACGCGCTTCCGAAGGACAAGGAGCGCGAGGTCAGCGACTGCATCTTTATCAACGGCTTTACCTATTCGGAAGAGGGGGGACAACAGTGAAACAGTACCGCTCTCTGATCACCTATACCGCGGTATCGCTCTTTGTGCTTGTGTTCGGGATCGTGTACACCCATTTCGGCTTTGGTGTGACATCACCGTATATGAGCTATGCGTTTGTTCCCACCGCACTGATCGCGCTGTTTTTTGCCCTCACACACGGTGTGAAGGCGGTCAAGAAGCCGATCGGTTACAGCGCGATGACACTTGCCTTTTTTGCCGCTTCGCTGACACTGTACTGCCTGATCAAGGGTATTTTTGCCATTGCGGGCGCGTATTCGAATTACGATGTGATGCTTTTGTACACCGCCATTTTCTTTGGCGGCGTGAGTGTCGGTTGCTATTTATCCCAATATACCAAACATTTACAGTAAGGAGAGTATTATGAGAACGATCAAGCTTGGAAGATCCGGTCTTTCTGTGCCAACCGTTGCGGTTGGTTGTATGCGTATCGGCGGTATGAGTGACCGCGATGCCGCCGCCTTTCTTGATAAGGCAATGTCTATGGGAGCGAATTTCTTCGATCACGCCGATATTTACGGCGGCGGCAGATGCGAAGAAAAGTTCGCCTCTGCTTTTGAAATGAACGATGATAAGCGCGAAACGGTGATCTTGCAGTCGAAATGCGGCATTCGCCCCGGTATGTACGACTTCAGCCGCGAGCATATTCTGTCGTCGGTCGACAACATTCTGTCAAGACTCAAAACCGATTATCTCGATGTGTTGCTTTTGCACCGTCCCGACATTCTCTGTGAGCCCGAGGAGGTCGCGGAGGTATTTGCGATTCTGAAAAACAGCGGAAAGGTCAGAAACTTCGGTGTGTCGAATCACAACCCGATGCAGATGGCACTGCTTGAAAAATATCTCGGTATGCCCATTGTTGCCAATCAGATCCAGATGAGCATCACCAACTGCACGGCGATCTCGCAGGGGATCAACGTGAATATGGAAAATAACAGCGCTACGATGCGCGACGGCTCGGTGATCGACTATTGCCGCCTGAACGATATCACCCTGCAGGCGTGGTCGCCCTTCCAGTACGGCTTTTTCAGCGGCGTATTTGTGGATAACCCCGAATTCCCCGAATTGAACCGTGCAATGCAGGAGGTTGCCGACGCACACGGCGTGAACAAAAATACGGTTGCGATCGCGTGGTTGCTCCGTCACCCTGCCAAGATCATTCCCGTAACCGGAACGACCAAGCTGTCCCGTTTGGAGGACTGCCTGAAGGCTGCCGATATTACCCTGACACGCGACGAGTGGTACAAGATCTACCGCGCGGCAGGTAACAATATTCCGTAATGACATTTTGAAAAAGGAGACACCCCATGCCCATTACCGAGCTTTTGGCATACAACGCCAAAACCTATCAGACCGAAACCGCACTGGTGGAATTGAATCCCGAGCTTGACCGCCGTCAATTCCGTACGTGGCGGGAATATAACCTTATTGAGCCCAGCCCGAACGACGGCTATCGTCACGAAATCTCGTGGGAAGAATTCAATATGCGTGCCAACCGCTTTGCCAATCTCTTGCTGACGCGAGGCATCGGCAAGGGCGACAAGGTCGCGATCCTTCTGATGAACGGCATCGACTGGCTGCCCGTTTACTTTGGCGTACTGAAAACCGGCGCACTTGCCGTACCGCTGAATTACCGCTATTCCTCGGAGGAGATCCGCTACTGTCTGGATCTCGCCGATGCTTCGGTGCTGGTATTCGGCCCTGCGTTTACCGGACGCGTAGAGGAGATCTGCTACAACATTCCGAAGGTGAAGACCCTTCTGTATGTCGGTGACGACTGCCCGTCCTTTGCCGAAAGCTATAACAAGCTTGTCAACTACTGCTCGATCCAGAATCCCGATATTGTACTGACCGATGACGACGATGCCGCGATCTATTTTTCGTCGGGTACGACCGGCTTCCCGAAGGCAATTTTACATAAGCACCGCTCGCTGATGCACGCCGCACGTGTGGAGAGAGCGCATCACGGACAGACCCGTAATGACTGCTTCTTGTGCATTCCGCCCCTGTATCACACCGGCGCGAAAATGCACTGGTTCGGCTCGCTTTTGTCGGGCAGCCGCGCGGTTCTTCTGAAGGGAACAGCCCCCCGCGAAATTTTGCGTGCCGCTTCGGATGAAAAATGCTCGATCGTATGGCTTCTTGTGCCGTGGGTGCAGGATATTCTCGATGCGCTGGAGCGTGGAGAACTGGAGCTTTCCGACTTTGACCTTTCGGCTTGGCGTCTGATGCACGTGGGTGCACAGCCTGTACCCCCCTCGCTGATCAAGCGTTGGCTGTCGGTCTTCCCGCATCACGCTTACGACACCAACTACGGTCTTTCGGAATCGATCGGACCCGGTTGCGTTCACCTCGGTGTGGAAAACGTACACAAGGTCGGCTCGATCGGTAAGGCAGGCTATGGCTGGCAGACTAAGATCGTCAACGACCGCGGCGAAGAATGCGCCTCGGGCGAGGTGGGCGAGCTTCTGGTCAAGGGCGACGGTGTGATGACCGAATATTATAAGGACGAAAAGGCAAGCGCCGCCGTACTCAAGGACGGCTGGCTGTATACCGGCGATATGGCGCAGGCTGACGAGGATGGCTTTATTTATCTTGTTGACCGCAAGAAGGATGTGATCATCACGGGCGGTGAAAATCTCTATCCCGTGGAGATCGAAAACTTCATCCGCCGTCACGATGCGGTCAAGGATGTTGCCGTGATCGGTCTTGCCGATCTGCGATTGGGTGAAATTGCCGCCGCGATCATCGAGGTCAAGCCCGACCGCACGCTGACTGAGGAAGAAGTCAACCGCTTCTGTATGGGTATGCCCCGTTACAAGCGTCCGCGCAAGATCATTTTTGCCGATATCCCCCGCAACCCCACAGGCAAGATCGAAAAACCCAAGCTCCGCAAGATCTACGCCGCCGACTCTCTCGTCGCTAAGCAAAACGAGATCAAGGTGGAAGAATAACAGTCAAGACTGCCGATTTAACCGGCGGCTTGCGCTGCCCCTATATGGTGCTTTACCGGTCTACCCCCTAAAAGTGGTGTCGAATGATAGGATAGCATCATACACACGGCAACCCATAAACGGGTTGTTACTCAAAGGGGGCTGGCTCAAATGCAAAAATTTGAGTCAGCCTTACGTTAATATCGAGCAGCAAAACCGAAAGAAGAGCAAACGAAAAGAAAAAAGCCTCAAAAGAGGCAAAAATAGACACGACGAAAAGACGGGGATGAAAATCCTCG
>JAFTKF010000092.1 GCA_017453405.1 Clostridia bacterium | reverse complement strand
GGGCGGCGCTGACGGAGGGCGCACCCAAGCTGTCCGCCTTAACCGGACTTTCGGGCGTTTTTTATGGCAAGAGCCATCTGAA
The DNA here is from genome assembly GCA_017453405.1 of Clostridia bacterium. Taxonomy (GTDB): domain Bacteria; phylum Bacillota; class Clostridia; order Oscillospirales; family CAG-272; genus RGIG1993. The sequence continues at coordinate 3,127 of JAFTKF010000092.1, read as the reverse complement.
AGAAACGCTCCCCTTCGGCACCAAAACGATGACCCTTACCGCCACGGCGGAAAACGGCAGTCTTTCGGCAATAGCTGAGGGCGCTGTGGCATCGGTCAGCGGCAAGACTGTCACCGTCACCGATATCACGAAGGATTTCACGCTCACGCTTGCCGTCACAGCAGGCGCTTTGACCCGTCATTACGTGATCAGCGTCAAGGTAGAAGCCGATCCCGATACGCTCTATCGGGAAGAGTATCGCCCACAGCTTCACTTCTCTGCCCTTGTCAACTGGATCAACGACCCCAACGGGCTTGTCTACGACCCCTCGAACGACACGTGGCATCTCTTTTATCAGTATAATCCCTATGGACTGAACATCGCCAATCAGGTCTGGGGGCACGCGGTCTCGTCCGACCTTGTGCACTGGAAGGAGCTGGATATCGCCATCGAGCAGGATGCCTTCGGCGCGGTATTCTCCGGCTCTTGCGTGGTAGACGAAAACAACACCACAGGCTTCTTCAGCGATCATCAGCCGGGCGAATCCAAGCTGGTCGCGCTCTATACCTCGGATGGGGGCGATACCGCACACGGTGTGGAAAAGCAGTGTATTGCCTATTCCAAGGATCACGGCGTGACGTGGATCAAGCCCGATCTTGCAATCGACAGAAACATCGTCATCTCCAACGCGAACGATCGCTATGGCAGAGACTTCCGCGACCCCAAGATCTTCCGCTATGATAACAAATGGTTTATGGTCATCGCGGGGGGCAGAGCGAGACTCTTCACCTCCGACAACCTGATCGACTGGACAATGGTTTGCGATATGGGCTTTGATTCCGAATGCCCCGACTTCTATCCCCTTGCCGTGGACGGCGATCCCAATCACATCAAATGGGTCTATACCGCCTCGGGCGATTGGTATATCATCGGCAGTCTTGAGAAAATCAGCGAAACCGAATACCGCTTCGTCAAGGAATCCGACCGCATTCCCTATAACGGCGGCGGCGAGGTCTATGCTACGCAGTCCTTCTATAACGACAAAAGCGAGGCAAACCGCCGTATCGGCATCAGTTGGCTGCAGGACTATTCCGCTTCTTCCTTAAACGGCAAAACCTGGAACGGCGCGCAGTCCCTTCCCCACGAGCAGACCCTGCGCACGGTAAACGGAAGCGTGATCCTGACCTCCTATCCCGTCAGCGAGGTCGACAGTCTGCGCGGCAAACAAACCGTTAGCCTTCAGAATGTAACCGTTGACGCCGCCGACAAGGCTCTTACACAAAATCCCGGCAAGGCGTACGACCTTGAATTGGTGCTAAAACCCACCGCAGGCGCAGTCGTTGCCCTGACCTTGCGAAGTAACGCCTCTCAAAACCTTCAGGTAGTCTACGACAGTACCGCAAACAAGCTCCGCGTGATCCGCGCAAGAGCAAGCGCCGCCGTGGGCAATATTCCCACGGGCACGATGGAACTGCCACTGTACCCCGATGCAAACGGCAATGTCACCATCCGCGTGATTATGGATACCACCGTTGTCGAGGTCTTCGGCAATCACGGCGAAGCCGCCTGCACGGGCTATCTCGTCCCCGATGCCGATGCCATCAACACCTCCCTTTCCGTCAGCGGCAACGCCGAGATCGTCTCCCTTAAACTTTGGCGTATGCAATCGATCTGGCACACGGGCGAGGAGATCCTGCCCGATGCCGGCATTTACTTCGACGCGCCCACATCGGTGTCTCTGAACAAGGAAACCACCGTCACGGCATATTATCTGAATGAAAACGGCGAGCGCGAGGATGCTTCGGTATCCTTCGGCGAGGTGGACACAAGCCTTGCTGCCGTCATCTCGCAAACCGAGGGCAAGCTGGTACTGAAGGGCAAGCGCGAGGGCAAGCTGACCCTCACCGCCACCAAAGGCAGTGTGAAGGGCGATATAACACTGTCGGTCGCCGATTTCGGCTTTGACAGCAATCTGACCGGCTGGACCTCGGGCGGTGATTGGTATGAAAGCGAGAAGGGCTTCTCGATCGGCGGCTCTTCGGGCGATAGCTTCGCCTTCTCTTCGGTCAAGCACGAGGGTGATTTCACCTACACGGGCGTTGCCGACTTCGGCGGCAAGGATGGCTGTCTCGGTCTTGTCTTCGGCGCGACCAATCCTGCCTCCCCAAAATCCGGCACGTGGTACGGTGCCAATGTCGACACCCACGGCAATGATGTGGTGATCAAGCTTTTCTGCAATACCAACGGAAACGAGGTCTGGAATAAGACCCTCGTCATCCCGCCTTCGGATACCTACACCCTGACCGTCAGCTATGAAAATGATACGTTGACCTATACTGTCAACGGAGAATCTCTCAGCCGCACACTCAAAAACTTAAAGAGCGGCACACTCGGTCTTGTTTCCTGGAACGGCGGCGGTAGCTTCAATCAGGTCAATTACCTCACCGACAGCGAAACGCCGATCGATCCTTCCGTGACCGATACACCCTCCACCACAGCACCCACCCCCGCTGTTACAACGCCGAGCATACCCTCGACCGATACTCCCACAACCGATACCCCTACAACCAACACCGACAAGCCGAAGGACGGCATTCCCACAGGCATCGTCGCACTCCTCGTCGCCGCCTGCCTCGCAGGTGCCGCCGCTACCTTCTTCACAGTCAAGTACATCCTGAAAAAGCGCAAGGTATAACCGACAATCAAACCATATCTCGCCATTTTAAATCAAATCACCCCAAATCCCGCCACTCGGCGGAATTCGGGGTGATATCGCATCAACAGGACGGGGAATAGACCCCACCGCATAAGGCATAAAAAGACACGTCACGGAGCAAACGCCCGATGATGTGTCTTTTTTCTATGGCTATAGTTTCCAAAACTTTCACATTTTTACAAACGCCAAAAGTTCCCGAACGGTCATACCCCTTACTCGAATAAAAGTTCCTCTACCGTCTTGTTTAAAACCTGCGCGAATCCGATGATCTCAATATCCGTCACAAAACGCTTTCCCGCCTCAATGCGCTGGATAGCGTTTTTATCCATATCAAGCCCCACAAGCTGCAGCCTGTCGGCAAGCTCGCGTTGCGAAATACCGAGTGCCATACGAAACTTCGCCACGTTGCGCCCGCAAATATTATTTTTCCCG
>JAFTKF010000091.1 GCA_017453405.1 Clostridia bacterium | reverse complement strand
TTCGCGCCTCGATTGAGCCGCGCGCCGCATTTGGAAGCCTCTCTCCGCTACGCTCCGTTCGGCTTCCAAATGCGCAAAGATTGAACATAAAATGTGTATACAATCCTCTTGCACAATTGTTTACAATCTTGCTCTTGACAGAGGACGCCTGTCCCTACAATTTTTTGTTTTTCCTTCTGCGGCAAATTTGGATCGAATCGTCGGTTTCTCGGACAGAGGACGCCTGTCCCAAATTCCTGTGCGTTGTGCTTTCACGCCAGACTCTGATTGAATCATCGTTTCCCCAGAGGGAGCCTTTTTGTGTGCCGTATTAATAAAGCTCCGACCGATGCAGAGGTCGTGCTATAGCCTCTGTGAAGGAGTCTTTTTGTACTCCTTTGCCTATATAGACAAAACTACCACAAACCGTTTGCTTGGTTTGTGGTAGTTTTTTGCTGTAACGATTACTCCGTTAAGAACAACAGAGAAAGTAAAACTCGTTTTTGATCTGGCGAAGGCTTTGTCTGCGGGTCAGCCAGCCTTTGGGGAGGGTGGGGAGTGGGGCAGGGAGTGTCAGGGTTTTGCCGATGTCTTCAAAGGCTTGAATCAGCGAGGGGTCGACCTTGCCTGTTTCATCGGGGGAGATGTTCAGCATAAAATTGATGTTCTGCGGGAAGTAGCCTTCCGCCTTTTTCTTGACCCATTCGGCGGTTTTGGGCGGTGTTTGGCGGTCCTCGTCGCGGTGAAACCACGTATCGGTGAGCTTATTGCAGGAAACGCCCGGGCCGTGGAAGTTGCCACCCGCCTCCTGACCTGCCGCGTTTTCATAAAAGACGATGTCCGTGCCGCCAAGGGAATCGGAACAGCCGATATTGAGAAGAAGACAATTTGGCTGAAGCGATTTGACAAGACCGTCAAGCTTTTCAAAGGGGAGATCCTTGTAGGACGGGCCGCCCCAAGGGGCGCTCCAGCCGTCTACCATCAGAAAAGGGATCTCGCCATAGCGTGTGAGCAGTTCGGTGATCTGCTGTTCAATAAAGGCATAGTCCTGATCACCAAAAGGACGGTTGCGGCTGATGCCCTGCGTCAGGTCAAGGATCGAGAAATACAGCCCTGCGGCAATGCCGACCTTGCGGAAGGAATCAAGATACAGCTTCACCACATCGCGTTGATCGGTGGCGTATTTGACCGAATGCTTGCCGGCTTCAGTGTGCCAGAGGGCAAAGCCCTCGTGGTGCTTGGTGGTGAGAGCGGCAAACTGACAGCCTGCCGCCTTTGCCATCGATGCCCACACATCGGTATCGAGTGCTGTGGGATTCCAGTCGGCGGGAGAAAAGGGATATTTGCGGCTCTGTCCGCCGTTTTCCATATCGTATTCCCAGTCGATGATATCAGGGGATGCGTGAAATTGTACCGATGCCGAATTAAAATGAATAAACGTGCCAAAACGGAGATTGATGAAGTTCAGTTGGTTGTTTTGAAGATTGGTCATAGCTTATCCTTTCTTTTTGAGAAGCACGAAGGTGAGAAGGACACCTGCGCCCAAAGCGGCAAGGATGCCGAGCAGGATGAAGACCCAGCCGTAGGAGCTGTCGTTATCACCCTTGACGGGCGTGTCGGTGGTTGTGGGCGTATCGGTTGTCGAGGGAGTATTGGTTGTCGAGGGAGTATTGGTTGTGATCGGTGCGGTTGTTTCTTCGGGGGAAACGGTGGTGTCGTCAGGGGTCGTGGTCACGGGAGGCGTGACGACTGCGGAAGCATATGAGACGGCAAGGGCATATTTTGCCGCCGTCAGGTTGCTCTTGGCGGTGCTGACTTCTTCCTCGGTGGGGTTTTCCTTGGCAAGCACTGCCTTTGCCGCTGTCAAGGCATTCTTCAGGGTGTTGACACTGTCTTTTGTATAGCGAGCGGTGTCGAGTGCCTCATAGCTTGTGATCAGGGTACGGAGGGATTTGGTCGAAACGCCTTCGATGATGACGGTTGCCGATACCGAATAGGTAGTGTCGGTGAGAATACCGCGCAGGGAGAAGCAACCAACGGTTGACATTTTTTCAGAAGGAACGGCATCCCACGTGACGGGGAGTGTTTGCGCGGCGGAATTGGTGAAGCTTACCGAAAGAGTTTCGGGTAAGGACTCGCCCACCTTTACGCGAATGAGAAAGTCGGAGAGCGCTTTGGGGGTCTTTTTCTGATAGGTTGCTTTGGTTTTTTGAAGCTCGGCGTTGAGGGCGTTGACAAGTGTGTCAAGCTTCGCTTGCGAGGTTTCGGTGGGAATGGCGGTTTTGAGTGCGAGATATGCCGCTTTTGCCTTGGCAAAGGCGGTGGCATCGTAATCGAAGCTGTTGAGCAGTTCAAACTCTCCGATCGCTGTCGTGGCACTTGTGACATCCAGCGTGCTGCCGAGGCTGCTTGCGAAGAAGATGACTTCGGAAAGACCGACCACCGAGGGGTCGCCGTAGTTTTGCTTGATATCGAATTTGATCTTGCGGGCTTCCAGCTTGCCGAGGGAAACAAGGTCGGTTGCCGCTTGTGCCGCAACGGCGTTTGCTTTTGTCAACTGATAGTTGCCAACGAGAATCCAATCACTGTCGGTAGGATTTTCTTTTGCGGTGTAGTAGATATCCATACTCTTGACGCCGCGATCGGGTTCGTCCAACTGGTTGTGATTCCAGATCAGGGCGTTCGTCAGGGTGGTAACCTTACCGAAATCAAAGATCAGCCAGCCGGTGGTATTGCCTTCCAGGCTATGCCACATCGTGGTGCCGTTATAGGGGTTGTCGTGTGTCGAATAGAGAATGTTGGAGGCGTTCAGGGTAAGACCCGATTTGTCGATCAGGTTGCGCGAATGCGCCCAGCCGAGGCTTTCTGCCTGTGACCACATCGAGGAGGCTTGTACCGAAACCGACGGTACTTCAATGTAATTGCCTGCAGAGGTAATTTCCAGTCGGATGCTGACCTCACAGCCCGAGGTGCTGACGCCTTTTACGCTGACAATGCCGGTTTTTTCAAGATCAGACGCTTCTCGTTGCCAGTTGATCGTTTCTTTCACAAGCGAGCCGTTTTCGGTGACGAAGACAGCGTGTTCGGGCAGTTGAATGTCACTGCCTTTGGTAACGGAAAGTGTGCCAAAGGTTTCGCGCAGGGAGTAAGCGCTGTCGGTGGCAGGGGTTTCTTTCGTCAGCACGACTTCGGAAAGGGACAGTGTGCCGCTCTTTTCGAGGGCGATGGCAATGTATCTTGCCTCGCTGCCGCTAAGATCGATCTTGTAGCAGTTTTCGATGTTTTCGCAATCGGTGAGCTTGATCTTTTTGATATAGTCACCTTTATTCAGCTTCAGATAGGTCGTGCGTGCGCCCGGGTCTTCTGCTAAAAGGAAAAGATAGGTGTTTTCAAGAGATGCGGCAGGCATATCCTTGGCAATGTGGACATAGCACGTGCCAAGAGAGGCGGTATAGCCGATATCGCCTGCAAAGCAAGCCATACTTTGCGTGGATTTATATGCGGTTTCGTGGGAATTGTCGATATCGCAGAAGCCGTCAACCGCGCGGTCGGCAATGGCGTTGCCGTCGGCAGTATTTGCCCAGACACGTTTATGGAAAAGAAGATTGTTCGTGTAATCGTAATCGGCAAGATAGCGCTGGGGGAGTGCTTCCACATCCTCTGCCTTCTGATAGCGTTCGCCGATTTCCGAGAGAAGGGCTTTGTATTTCGGGATCAGCACACCCTGTTGATTGGGCGAGACATTTAAGATAAAGACGGTGTCGCTGTCGCGGAATTTGTTGACATTCTCGTTGAGCACCCAATCGGCGGTTTTGAAGGTTTCGGTCTGGTATTTGGTGCACCAGAACCAGTGGCTGGTGGGGGTGTTGCAGGAAATATTGACATTGTCAAACCAGTCGGGCACATTCTGACCTGCCGCGGATTCAAACATAGCAACCTGACTGCGCACGTTGTTGGCTTCACAGCTGATGTTGATGACAAGGCAATTGGGCTGCAGGGAATGGACAAGATTGACGATCTCTTCATACGGCAGAAGGGAATAATTCGGGCCGCCCCACCACGCGTTCCACGCATCGAAGATGAGGAAGGGAATTTCGCCGTAATTTGTGAGAAGCTCGGTAAGCTGGGCTTTGATGAATTCGATGTCGGTCGGGGTACAGCTGGACGAGGTGATGCGGTGCTTGATGTCGAGCATCGAGAAGTAAAGAGCGGGCTTGATGCCTTCCTCGCGGCAGGCATCGGTGAATTCCTTGATGACATCGTTTTTGTAGGTTGCCGAGCCGATATCGTAGTCGGTATAGGCGCTGTCCCAGAGGTTAAAGCCGTCGTGATGCTTGGTGGTGAGGACGGCAAAGGTCATTCCCGCGCTTTTTGCCGCCTTTGCCCATTCGCGGCAGTCCATTTGTGAGGGATTCCAGCTCTTGGGATTAAAGGTGGAGGTGCGGTTTTCGCCTGCCCAGTCACCGCCGATCGAGGCAAATTCGTAGGTCGAGGAATTGAAGTGCAGAAACATACCGAAGCGCAGGTCGAGAAAATCGCGCAGTAATTCGGCGGTATGGGCATATTCCTCGTGGGCGGGGTCAAGTTCGGTCACGATCACCGACACGGAGTCGGAATAGTCACCGAGTGTGACGGTTACAGTGGTTTTGCCAAGGGAGACTGCCTGCACCGTTCCGTCGGCATCTACCGTTGCAACGGTAGGGTCTGCGGAGGTGAAAACGGGGGTGGAGTCCCCAGCGCTAATCTTACGCAGTGTCAGCGTAAAGCTGCCACCTTCTTTGATCCTGACAAGATCGCGTGTCAGGTACACGCCGCTGAAATCGTAGTCGGTCTTGGCGTTTTCGGCAAACGAGACCTGAGTCAGGGCAAGCACTGTCAGAACAAGGCTTGTGAGAAGGATCAGAAAGAGGATCTTACAACAATAGGTGTGTTTCATCGAAATAGCTCCTTTGCTTATTTTCTGGTTTTACTGTAGCACAAAACCTGACGCTTGTCACTAGAAAATGATAAAATCGTAATATTTTAAATAAAAGATGAAAATATCAAAAGTTTTCTTGCTTTTTTCTCTGTGTTATGCTATCATAAAAGAAAAAGGAGATGGGTATGAAGGGATCGCTTGGTGTTCTGGATTCGCGGCTGTTTTTGTCGCGCGAAAGCTTTGTGGTATGGGATTGCCATACCGAGGGCTATGGAATTTTTGACGGAAAACTGCATTTTCACGATTTTTATGAGCTGTCCTTCATTTATGACGGCAAAGGGAGTTATCTTCTGAACGGGGTGGAGTATCCCGCCTGTCGCGGTCTTCTGACACTGGCGACGCCTTCCGATTACCATATGCTGTCGGTGGCAGAGGGAAGCCGACTTCATTATTATAATATCATTTTTCGCGAGGGCTTTTTGTCCGAGGGGGTCATGGGGCTTTTGTATGAGCGGCAAGCACCGTTGGCGCTTTCGCTTGAGGGCGAGGCGTATGAGGTATTTTCGCAGGCGTTTTTACAGATCTTTCGCGATTATTCGGCAGAGGTCAGCGAGTACACGCCTCCAATGACGGCGCTTCTTGTCAAAAACGGCATAGAGACCCTGATCGTGCGGATGCTGTCACGGCTATCGCAAACGGCAACGGAAGCGGCGGGATGCGAAGACGAGACCATACGCCGTGCGCTTTTGTATATTCGCGAGCATTACCGTGAGGCGCTGACGCTTGGCGAGGTTGCTGAGGCAGTCTCTCGCTCGGCAGGGTATTTTTCGGGCTATTTCCACGAAAAAATGAAGCTGACCTTTTCGGAATATCTCGTCAGGTTTCGCCTGCTTGCCGCGGCAAGCTATCTGGTTTCCTCGGATATGCCGCTGAAGGAGGTCGCGTATTTGCACGGCTTTCGCTCAACACCCTATTTTTCCTCGACCTTCAAGGCGTATTTCGGATTATCCCCCCGTGAATACCGCATACGAAACAAATCCTGAGTCTTTTTTTCGTGTGGATATTGAAAAACCGAAAAACTTATGGTATACTGTTGATGATGATTCCGTGCGGCATTCTGCCGTACTGTGCAGAGAGATGTATGATTTATTTTACTTACTAGGAGGAAATGATGATTTTTTGTAAGAAATGCGGCTACGTTCTTCCCGATGACGCGCGCTTCTGTTCGGAATGCGGCGCTGCCATCGCGCAGGAAGCAACTGCCGATCCTACCAAGACCGAGACCGCGACCGGCACGACGGCTACGCAAAATACGACTGTGCCCCCGCAGAATCCGGGTGTGCCTCCGCAGAATCCCAGTGTGCCGCCTTACGGTGCGAACCCGAACCCCTCTCAGGGCTACTACGGTCAATATCCACCCCAGCAGGGCTATTACACACAGCCCGGCTATCCGCCCCCGTATCAGCCCTATGGCTATCAGCCCCGGAAGGTGCGTTCGATCAACGTGGGACAGCTGGTCTTTGCGATCCTCAATCTGGTGATGTTCTGCGGCCTTCTGGCTATTTGGCCCTTGATCCTTGTCATTAACGCTAAAAATGCGCCCGATGATCTCACTGAGGCATACCTTTTGCAGAAAGCTAAAAAAGCCAATATCACTTGTCTTGTGATCGGTATTGTGGTAAGCACGCTGATGGTGATCATGATGGCGGTTGCAGGCGGAATTCAGTAACAGTAGAGAGGTTGAATGGCTATGATACAAAAACCGAGAGGCACGATGGATATTCTGCCCGAGGATTCGCCGACATGGCAATATATTGAAAATACGGCGCGCCGTGTGACGAGAAAATACGGTTTTTCCGAGATCCGTTTTCCTACCTTTGAAGCGACAGAGCTGTTTCAGCGCGGTGTCGGCGGTACGACCGATGTGGTACAAAAGGAAATGTATACCTTCACCGATCGCGAGGGTCGTTCCTTTACGCTTCGTCCCGAGGGAACGGCTTGTGTGGCGCGTTCGCTGATCGAAAACGGCAAATGCTCCGACACGATGCCCCTGAAGCTGTTTTATCTCATCAACTGCTTCCGCTATGAAAAACCGCAGGCGGGCAGATCGAGAGAGTTTTATCAGTTCGGTACAGAGGTATTCGGCTCGGCATCTCCCCTGACCGATGCGACCCTTATCTCACTTGCGCACAGCTTCCTGACCGAACTTGGCATCAAGGGGGTTCATCTCTATATCAATTCGATCGGCTGTCCCGATTGCCGTCCGCAGTATCGGGATGCTTTGAAGAATTACTTTGCTTCCCGTAAGGGTGAGCTTTGCGAGACCTGTCTTTCCCGTCTTGATACCAATCCGATGCGTATTCTCGACTGTAAAAGCCCGATCTGCTCGGGCATTGCCAAGGATGCGCCCCGTACAGTCGATCATCTTTGCCCCGCTTGTGAAGAGCATTTTGCGTCGCTGAAGACATATCTTTCGGCGCAGAATATTCCGTTTACGGTCAATCCCTCGATCGTGAGAGGGCTTGACTACTATACCCGTACGGTATTTGAATTTATTGCCGACGGCATCGGCGCGCAGTCGACGGTTTGCGGCGGCGGCAGATACGACGGGCTTGTCAGCGAGCTTGGCGGTCCGAAGCTGCCCGCTTGCGGCTTTGCGATGGGTGTCACCCGTCTCATTCTCGCGATGGAGGCATCGGGTGTTCAGATCGAGAAGCCGAACGGTCCGCTTCTCTATATCGCGCCGCTGGGCGAGGCTGCCCGTGTGAAGGCGCTGGAGATCGTTTCGCACCTGAGAGCGGCAGGCGTATTTGCCGATTGTGATATTGTGGGTAGAAGCCTGAAGGCGCAAATGAAATACGCCGACAAGATCGGTGCACGGTATACCCTGATGCTCGGGGATTCCGAGATCGAAAACGGCAAGGCAAATCTCAAATGTATGGCAGATTCCACACAGTGCGAGGTTGCCCTTGACGGCATTGAAAGCTATCTGAAGACACTGAGCGAGTAAATATTTTACGAAAGCGGTTGTTTTTGCCAAAGGGGCAGAGACAACTGCTTTTGTGTCTGTCAGAGACTGTATTTTTTGTTTTTTTATGAAAATTTCGCTTTTCTCTTGAAAAACAAGGGGCGATATGCTATAATTATAT
>JAFTKF010000090.1 GCA_017453405.1 Clostridia bacterium | reverse complement strand
GCTTGCGGCACATTCTGTTGGAATAGGATTCGCAAATCATAAGATGACTCCTCTTGATTACTAAATTTGGAAAATTGTCAGTTACCTTCATTATACCGATGATTGAAAAAAAGTCAATCCTTTCGCCGTTTTTCATAGAATATTTTATATAAATCCAATGATAGTTTTGGTTTTTTGGGGGATTTGTGACTTTTTAGTGCTTTACGCAAAAATACCTTGACAAAGTACGGAAAAGGTGGTATAATTTCTTCATATCTTTCGTAAGAGCGAAAAGTTTTTTGAGAAAAGGGTGATGTTATGATTTCGATCGCGATCCTTGGTTTCGGTAATATCGGAAGCGGCGTAGCGGAGGTACTGAAACGCAATCAGGATAAGATCCGCGCGGCTGTCGGAGACGAGGTCTTCGTCAAATATGTACTTGACAAACGGGATCTGTCTCAAAGTGAATATGCGGACCGTGCGGTGCTTGATATTGACATCATCATGAATGACCCTGAGGTTTCGGTCGTTTGCGAAATGCTGGGTGGCACACAGCCCGCCTACGATTTTTCGATGGCAGCTCTCAAGGCAGGAAAGAGTGTCGTTACCTCCAACAAAGAGGTGGTAGCACGCTTTGGCGTAGCACTGCTGGAGACTGCAAGAGAAAACGGTGTTCACTATCTTTACGAAGCATCGGTTGGCGGGGGCATTCCGATCCTGCACGCGATGGACGATTCGTTAAAGGGCTGTCACATTCACCGCATTGACGGCATTCTGAACGGCACGACCAATTATATTCTGACACGTATGCACGACTGTGCTTCTTCCTTTTCTGATGCTTTGGATGAAGCGCGCAAGCTCGGCTATGCCGAAGCGAATCCCACAGCAGATATTTAGGGTGCGGATGCTTGCCGCACGATATGCATTATCGCGGCGGTAGCTTGGGGAAAGCTGGTTCCCGGTGAAGATGTTCCCTGTGTCGGTATTACCGATGTGACCGGAGAGGATAATGATTTTGCCGTAGCGTGTGACGGTTGTCTGAAGCTTGTTGCAACAGCTATTAAGTGTGATGACGGTCTTTCGCTTTCGGTTGCTCCTTGCGTTGTGATGAACGATAATCCGCTGTCCTCGGCAAAAGGTGTTTTCAACGCTGTGAAAGTCGATGCGGGGGATCTTGGTGATATTCTTCTGTACGGTATGGGTGCGGGTAAATATCCTACCGCAAGTGCTGTGATCAGTGATATTATGGCGGTTCTTCTTCGTGAGCGGACCGATCGCTACACCTTCTTTGCCGCAAACGATCAGGCGCTTCTTGATCTTCCCGACCTTCCCGATGCATACTGTCTTGCTGTGGAAGGAGATATCGGAACACTGCATCAAAGAATTCCTTCGATGACATGGCTGTCCTGTCAGGGGAATATCCAGTATATCCTTTGCGAAGATATGTCCGAAAACGCCATTCGTGCGGCGCTTGAGGGAATTACCATTATAAAATGTATGCGGGCGATCGTTTTTTTTACCGTTAAAATACGCCGGTCGGCGATTTTTTGCCGACCGTCTTCTATAGGAGAAGAATATGAATATAAAACATTCGATGGAAGAATTGATTGGGAACACCCCGCTTTTATGCTTGACGAAAACACAGCGTGCAGAGGGTCTTGTTGCCGAGATCGATGCCAAGCTTGAATATCTGAATCCTGCGGGCAGTATCAAGGACCGTGCCGCGCTTGCCATGTTAAATGATGCGGAGCGTACGGGAAAATTGAAGCCGGGTGGCGTGATCATTGAACCGACAAGCGGCAATACCGGAATCGGGCTTGCGGCGATCGCGATCCCGCGCGGCTACCGTGTGATCTTAACGATGCCCGACACGATGAGTACCGAGCGCCGCCGTCTTCTGACGGCATACGGCGCGGAGGTTGTTCTGACCGAAGGCGCAAAAGGAATGAAGGGTGCAATTGCCAAAGCCGAAGAATTGGCGAACACACTTGACGGCTCGTTCATTCCGGGACAATTTGACAATTCCGCCAATGCCGAAGCGCATTATCTGACAACAGGGCCTGAGATCCTTCGTGATACCGACGGTCAAGTGGATATATTGGTTGCTACGGTCGGAACAGGAGGAACGCTGAGCGGAACGGCACGGTATCTGAAGGAAAATCTTGAGTCGGTAACGATTGTCGCAGTCGAGCCGGAGGCATCGCCGCTCTTGTCCCAAGGCTATGCCGCTCCTCACGCAATTCAGGGGATCGGAGCAAATTTTGTTCCATCCATCTTACAGCGTGACTGTATCGATTATGTGATGACGGCAAGTGAAGAGGATGCGTATTCTGCCGCAAGAGCTTTGGCACGCACGGAAGGTATTCTTGTCGGCATTTCCTCGGGTGCGGCACTTGCCTGTGCCAAACGTTTGGCAACAGCAGAGGAAAACCGCGGCAAACGGATCGTGGTGATTCTGCCGGATACGGGCGACCGTTATTTGTCGACAAAGCTTTTTGGTGAATGACACCGATTAATAACGAAAAGAGAAACGGTTTATGGCAAACAGAGCGTCTTTATTGTTTCAAGAGCTTTCTCGCACAGAGCTCTCGGCAGTGATCCAAGCGCATTTTCCGCACGCTGAGGTGATCGACTATTCATTGTGTGACGGAGGATTGTTTAACACCACCTATCGGGTGGAGTTATTAGAAAAAAATCATTTTTTGGTGATTCTGCGTCTCGGCCCGGTTCACCGCGAAGTGCTGATGGGATATGAGCACGATATGATGAAAACAGAGGCGCATATTTCCTCTCTGATGCATCAACACGGGATTCCGACATCGGAAGTGCTGATCGTGAATTGTAAGCGCGATCTTGTCGATCGGGATTATATGATCACAAGATACATTGAAGGAATTGCGTTTTCCGGGGCACAGATGGATAGCGCCGCGCGCTTTGCTATCGAGAAGGAATGCGGCAAATATCTTCGCCGTATGCACGAGATAAAAGCCCCCGGTTTCGGAAGAGCGACGGATGTTTTGTTCGGGAAAGGGTATCCCGACTTTTTCACCTCGCTTTTTGCGGAATTCGACGATCTTTGCCGGAAATCATCTGTTGACGGCTTTTTCACAAAAGAGGAATGCGATGAGATCTGCTCGGCTATAATGCGACACAAAGAAGTTCTTGTAAAGTGCAATTCTCCCGTTTTGTGTCATGGAGATATGTGGAGCGGAAATGTTTTGGTTGCGCGTGAAAAAAGCTGTGTGTCAAAGACGGACGGCAAATATTCTTTGGCAGCGATCATTGATGTTGACCGCGCGTATTTCGGTGATTGCGATTTTGACCTTGGCAATCCGTGGATTTTGAGTGATGCGTTTTTGGAAGGCTCCGGTCTCACACGGGAGGAGCTCGAGCAACCGGACAGACTGATCAAGAGAACGGTAGCTGCAATGATCTATTTCTTCATTGAGGCGTATGTCTGGCACGCGCAGTATCGAAACGAGGAGAACGCTCAAAACGGCAAGCGTGCTTTGATGGAGCGTACCCTTTATCTAAAAACCTTATCCTGTTAGCTCTTTCGATCGGCTTTCGGTTTTTGACCCAAAGCCGATCTTTTTGTATACAGAAAGAATTTGTCGGTTGCTTTGCGGATATCATTTCTGAAGAAGACGAGATATCCCGTATTGATAAAGGTCATCAGCCCGAGTGTGATGTCCGAAAGTGCCCAGAAGCGATTTTCCGCTCCGATCACGCCCCAGATGGCAGTGAGTGAAAATAATATCAAATACGCCGTGCCGATCTTTTTATTGGGCGTGAGGAATTCCAAGGCGGTTTTTCCGTAATAGGACCATCCGACGAGTGTCGCAATAACGAAGAAGAAAATGGAAAGGGCAAGAAGGATTTCCCCCAATTTTCCGAAAACGCCCGAAAAGGCGGCAGTAACGAGCGCAAAGCCATTTTGTGTCGGGTACTTGTCGATCGCCGTCAGCAAAACAAGACCCGATGCCGTACACAAGATCACAGTGTCAAAAAATACCTCTACAATCCCCAAAAAGCCCTGCTTGACGGCATCCGTACTGACTGCGGAAGCGTGTGCGATCGGCGCGGTGCCGCATCCTGCCTCGTTGGTGATCAGACCTTTGGAAAATCCGACTCGCATCGCGTGATACAGTACACTGCCGACACTTCCGCTGCCAAAGGCTTTCAGGGAAAACGCTTCGCTGAAAATCCTTTGCAGCAATGAGGGGATCAATGAGGCATTTTTCAGCAGTACCGTGCCACACATCAACAG
>JAFTKF010000089.1 GCA_017453405.1 Clostridia bacterium | reverse complement strand
TTCGCGCCTCGATTGAGCCGCGCGCCGCATTTGGAAGCCTCTCTCCGCTACGCTCCGTTCGGCTTCCAAATGCGCAAAGATTGAACATAAAATGTGTATACAATCCTCTTGCACAATTGTTTACAATCTTGCTCTTGACAGGGGACGCCTGTCCCTACGGGGTTCGGTTAGATTTTTGTGTTCCTTCCCCTAGGGCAAATCGGTCGCGATTGTATACCCGAATTATTGAGGGGTCTTGGACTTCCAAATGCGCAAAGTATAGAACATAAAATGTGTATACAATCCTCTTGCACAACGGTTTATAATCTTGCTCTTGACAGGGGATGCCCGTCCCTGCCGAGAACTTGAATTTTTTCTTTTCAAGACCAAGGGTATTTCATCATCGTTTTTCAAGGAAAAGGGTTTTGAAATGGGCGACAGAGGCGGTGTGGTGCGAAGAGAGTGGGGAAGTGTGAGGGAAAAATTGTAAATTTTATGAAAACATTTGGAAATTTCAAGGATAAACGTGTGCATTTTGTCGATTTATTTTTAAATATATATTGATTTTTCTGAAATCATCGTGTATAATAGTTACTATCCATAACTATCTACTTTAAATTTATATTTATTTATATAGGATTTTGCACCGTTTTCGGGTGCGGGTCGATATAGACAAGGAGACTGTATGAAGAAAAAAATTGTTCGCGTATTGTCAGGGCTTATGGCGATTCTGTGTCTCTTGCCGCTTATGTCTGTCGGGGTGCTTGCCGACGGTACGCAAGCGGATGACAAACAGGATCAGGCGCTGTATGTGGAAAAATATGTATCGGTGCTGTATGATAACTCCGGCTCGATGCTGAACAGCGATAACCGCGCACATTATGCGACATACGCGATCCAGATGATGGCGTCGATGATGAATACCAAAGATAAGCTCTGGATCACGCCGATGAATATTTCTATGACGCAGGAGGCATCCCTTGAGGATTCGGTGGAATTTCCGCTGACCGATAACCGAGAAAAGGATATTGCCTCTTTTGTGCAAAACTATCTGGCGACCGGCAAGCCCTTAGCACCCATTAACGGTGCGCCGACCCCCCCTGAATCGATGGGCATCACGGTCGACCGACTTTACAAAACCGACGACATCGAAAATTATACCGAAAACCGCGACCGTAAGCATTGGGCGATCATTCTGACCGACGGTGCGTTTACGAAGGATGGCAGTCCGATCGGCGTTGCCAAGACGGTCGAGGCGATCCGCGAGCAGCTGGAACGCTACGACGATATGAACGTGATCTTCGTGGGTATGGGCGAGGCAGATAATCTGCTTCAGAATACCGGACTTTCCGAGGAATTCGGTTCTCGCTTCACTGCCTTCAAGTGCGATGCCGAAACGGTTGTGGATACGATGCGCGATGTCGTGAACTTAATGAGCGACCGCTACACCCTGAAGGAAGAGGCTGAGGATTTCATTACGATGTCCTCTGACGGCAAGACTGCAACCGTAAAACTGTCCTACGTGGATTTTCCGCTTCACAGTATTTCCTTTGCGATTCAGGATTTCGGCGGCAAGCTGACCAAGGCGGTCTACAGCGGCAAGACCTTTACGCCTGCCAACTGTGTGATCACGCCCCCCACCGAGCTGGATATGCTGAGCGGCAGCACGGGTATCATCCGTGATACGGGTGAAAATCCGATGATGTTCAATACGGCAGACAATGTGGGCGACTTGAAGCTTTACTTTGACAAGCCCGTTAAGGAAGAAAACATCGTTCTGATGGCTGAGCCTGCCTTGTACATAGAGCCGGTTTTCCAGTTTAACAAAAACGGTAGCTGGCAGGAGGGAACGGCAGTCGATCTTTCCAAGCAGCTTGCCTCGGGCGACAGAATCCGTGTGGGCTATCGCGTCTTCAACGGCGCTACCGGTGCGGCGTATACCGATCTGAAACAGGAGCTTCCGGGCGAAACCTTTGGTACGGTCTATTTCGGTGGCTCGCTGGTGGACGATAACCTGACCGGCTTCTCCAAGGAGATCGTCCTTTCCTCGGGCAAAAACGAGATTCTTCTGAGAGTCAGCCTGATGGATGGTATTTACCGACTGGAGAAAAAAACGACGGTCGAAATCATGGGATCGACCGACGGCTACAGTATGAAAGCCGAGCTTGCGTCGGCGGCGGGAGCAAGTCCTGCCAAGAGCGTGAGCATTTTCACCCCCTTGAAAAACACAGCCGCGATGACAGCAGCCGAGCTTGCGGAATATACCGCAACCGTGACGGTCAAGAACGCTTCGGGCGCGGAGATCAACACCGGCGCTGTCGCGGAGCTGCAGAATAACGGCACGTATAAGGTCTCGCTGGATCTGACCGGTCAGAGCTACGGCGAATACGCACTGGTGCTGACACTGGAGCATAACCGCTTCAACATTACGATGCAGGAGCAGACCCTGCCGCAATTTTATCCCTCGGCGGTTGACATCAAGCCCGAGCAGGATAAGACCAAGATCGAAAAGACCGAAAACGGCTTTGCGCGCGGACAGACCGAGGCGTTCAGCTTCCTTCTGACGGCAGACGGCAAGGCATTCGATTATCAGAACGGACTTCTCAGCTACGAGCTTTCGTTCTACAATCCCGTTACCAAAAAAACTACCGCGATCGACAAGAATCTGTACTCGGTCAAGGGCAACCGCCTGACCTTTGTGCCCGACAAAAAGAGTGTGGGCGCACTGATGAGCGAAGGGCCTTGCGACTACACCGTTACGGTGTCGGTATCCTGTGCCGCCCGTCCTGCACTGTGTGCTACGACGAGCGTAACGCTGGCGATCACCGAAACCACGGTGCTGGTCCGTGCGATCCCGCTTGAACAGCTTCCGATCGACCGTTTTGACATTTCTTCAACACCCGCCGAGATGTATTTCGCCGTATATTGCGACGATTACCCCCTGACCGAGGATGAGCTTCGTGTGGCGCTCGGGCAGGCGGAACGCGATGAAAAGACCGCGACGGTCGGCACGCTTTCCATCGAGAGCAAGTGGTGTGAGAATTTCTTCCTTCCCGTGAATCTTTCCTCGCCCGAGATCGTTTCAATGACGGTGGACGGCAAAGAGACCGCCTGCGTCAAGGTCGTGATCGAGGAAGGTCACATCTGGGGCATTCGCGGATATTCGGCAATGCTCATTAACACAAGCGATAAGGAGATCACGGCAACCTATCAGGCAAACGGCAAAGAGGCAAGCGACACGGCGGCATTCGTGATGGCGACCTCTTCCTGGTGGAGCTATCTCTGGCGGACGCTTCTGTTTATCCTGATCGCACACATTATTCTGTTTATTCTTACCTACAACAAAAAGGGCATTCGCCACAAGCGCTGCTATGTGGTGATGGTGACGCTGGACGGTGCGAACAGGTCGTATCCCAGTGTTTCCTGGACCTCGGTCAATGTCAAGCCCGGTGAGCGCTTCATTCCCGCGCGTACCGTGAAGCTCTGGGCACGGCAGGGCGATATTGAGGCAGACAACAGCGTACTGTTCACCTTCAAGAATCTGGAATCGCAGGATTCCCTGCAGGACGGTGCACCCTCCTCGAAGAAGGCAAAGAAGAGTAAGAATTCCAATATCTACTTCACAACGAAGGTGCACGAATTTGCAGTGAAGCAGGGCACACCCTTTGGCATCTTTGTTCGCGGCTGGTGTGAAGATTCCTCCCCCGAGAGCAATTTCGAAACCCTGCCGATGACAAACGAGGCACTGCGTGCCGCCTTCCCCTATCGCGTACAGAATCAGAACAGCGGCAACGCGGGCAACGTCTTTGACGTGGGCGAGCGTTGTACGAGATCCGACGGAACATCGGTTTATGCTTGTTACAGTGAAGACAGAAGCAACCGTCTTGAGGCGTTGTTCTTCTTCGCGCCCCGTAAGAAAAAATAAAGGGGCGAAGCGACAGGCTTTGTTTCCCGGTATCGCAATAGGGCGATACACGCAATAGGGCGATACCCCCTGAGAGAAAACAAAAAAACGTGAAAAGAAAAATCGAAGATCTGCCCGTAACCGCCGACGGCAAACGGTGTTATGGGGACGGGCAGGTGTTCGGGATGAGAGGAAAATATGAAGAATATTTTGTTGATTGGCGTTGGCGGCACGGGCAGTGCGGCGGTCGACGCGCTCTATCACAAGCTGCAGCAAATGGGCAATACCGCCGATACCAAGATCACGGCACTGGTGTTTGATACCGACATCGGCAGTATTTCGGGCGTTACGGCGGCAAGCGCTATCAGTATGGCGGACACGGCAGGTGTCGGTGCGGTCTGTGACCGACTCGGCAACGACAATGTCAGCCGCTGGTTTCCCTGCGATGTCGCTTCGGTGCGTGCGCAGGATCTTGTCTACGGTGCTTCGCAGTGGCGCAAAAAGAGCTATCTTGCTTTTCTGAACGCGATGAATAAGCAGGCATCCTACACCACCTTCGTCCGCGCCTTGGAGGAAGTGGGCAAGAATGCGCAGGACACCTGCGAAGTCTATGTGATCGCCTCGATTGCAGGCGGTACCGGCTCGGGCTCGTTCATTCCGATCGCGCTTTTTGCCAAACGCTATCTTTCCAATGTGATGCACCGCGATCCGATGGTCAACGCGATGATCGCGCTTCCCGAAATTTATGAGGAAAGCCAGACGACCGACAACCGTGTGAAGATCTTCGCCAATGCTTATGCGATCCTGCGCGAGCTGAACGCCATCAATCTTGTGGCACGCGGTTATAATCGGGAGATCGTGGGTAATCAGAGCGAGAACAAGAAAGCACCCATCCGCTTTACCATCGGTTCGGAAAAGGATCGCAATGTCGGGGTTCTGTTCGATGCCTCCGATTCCGAATTCTGGACGCCCAAGGCAGCGCCCTTTGATCAGATCTTCATTCTTGACCGTATGCCCGGTGTGCATTCGATCCACGCGCACAACGTGATCATGGCGAATTCGCTGTATGCGATCATCGGCACGAAAATGGGAAGCTGTTTCAAAACCGTACAAAACAACGCCCTGACGACGCTGGCACAGAATAACGGCGGCAACGCCATTTATGCCGGCATTTCGACGGCAGAGCTTCGCTTCCCGAAGGAAACGATCCTGAGTTATCTGGCGCACGAAAAGGCATACCGTTCCTGTGAGGAGGAATGGCTGGTCCTGCACCGTGCGACTGAAAATCATATTCACGAGCGCGAGCGTAAAATGCGCGAGCGCAAAAAGCGCTTCTATCTGGAAGACGGTATGTATGCGTCGATCCTGCTCGGACAGCTGAAAAATCAGTATGCCGCACCGACCGGCAACGTGACCGATATCGTCAACCGCGCAACGGCGCTGTATGAGGACAATAAGCCTCTTCCCCAAAACACGGCAGATGTGTATTTCTCAAAGCTGTTAGGGTTGTTAGAGGATCAGATCAAAAAAGAGCCTACCACCGCAGGTACGGGTGAGGAACAGCTGATCAAGCGTCTCGAGATCGCGCGCTGTCCCGGCTTTTTCGAGAGAATTTTCAAGAGAAGCACCCTGCAGGCGACGGTTGCCAAGAATATAACCACCCTCTCCCGCTATCTGACGGCATATTACACCGCCGCATCGGAATTCATCCGTGATTCGGAGTCATCGCTTGCCGACGCGATCCTCCCCTTCCGCAAGGGCGGCAACGTGCTTGCCAACGAGGAGTTCTCGCTGGTGGCAAATCTTCTGATGCGTGACGGCAAATATATTCATCCCGTGGCGGCAATGGTTCAGCTTTGCCGTATGAAACAGCTTGTCAAGGGTCATCTTGATCCCTTAAAGGGCAGTGAATGGCCGGCTGTGACAGGTGCTGCCGATGAAGGCATTCCGCAGGGCATTCTGTCGCTGGGCAGTCCCACGGTTACAGGCAAGCTGAAGGAAAACAAGAGTTACTATTACAATCTTGAGTCGTCGAGACTTTCCGCGGTCTTTTCTTCGACCGATAACTACCGCAAGGCAAAGACCGACCCCTATACCGATAACGCGTATCTTGTGGCAGACGGCGAAGCTTCGCTCGTGCGTTTGCGTCAGGCGGCGATCGATCAGCTGACGCTGGCGGTCTTTACCCGCATCAACACCTATCTCGACGGACTGATCAAGAAATACCGCGAATTCTTCTCGCGCTTTGAAGAAGCGCGCGGAGAGCTTGCCGAGGCGCTGAAGACCGAAAAGCACCGCGACGACGGCCGTGTGGACAGCGTGCTCAACATCTATTCCTCGGTTGCCGATAAGGAATCGATCTATGACGAGGTCGACCTTGGCGGCGAGGAATCGCCCGAGTCGGTTGCTGAAAGTGACAACGTATCGGGTGACAGCGTATTCAGGCTTTGCTATGACCAGCTTGCCCGTGACATTTCGGAGGAATTCCGCTTTGGTGAGGGCAGCGGCACGACGGTCAATATGCTGTTTGACAATATGGTGAAAAACTATGAAAAGGTGATCCTCGACAACGCGGTCTTCAAGGAATTGTATGCGCTGGATGTCTTCAGTGCGCTGAAGCGTTACTGCTTAAAGAACGGCATCAATCTTGAAAACAAGCTGGAGGATTCTCTGCAAAGCGCGATCGGCGTGGCACAGCCCTCGCTGGTGGTGGATACCAATTACCGCAACGACGGCACGGTTCAGCCCTCGCAGATCACGGTGGCAATGATCTCGGTGGAAACGGCACGCCATCTTTATCAAGCAAGAGACCAGTACGGCATTACGGTATCCCCCGGTATCACCATCGAGCAGACAATGCTGGAGACTTGTGCGGAGATCTTTTGAAGAAGTTTACCGGTGACAGCTCCCTGCAGGTGGCTGTGGTGGACGGTATGCCGAACAACGTGATGTATATCACGGGTCAGAAGACCAATATTACCCCGCTTCGCATTGCGAAGTTCGATGAATTGTCGCATCGCCCGATCTACTTCAATTATTATAAAGAAGCAATTGCCAACAGTCAGCGCTATGAGACCGATATGTGGAATCCTCACATTGGCTTTGACCTCCACAAGAGAGGCTATCTGCCGTATATGAATCCCGTTATGGAAGAGCGCTGTGATGAAGAGCTGGTCAAGGCACTCTTCTACGCCCTGACGAATGACGGTATTATTTATAAGGCAGATGCTGCCGCCCCCGGCGGCTGTTACCGCCTGAAGCACGGCGGCAGGAGCGAATGGCTTCGCGGCTCGGATAACCGTATGATCACGAAGAACAACGAGGCGCAGCTTCTTTACTGGCTGCGCAATCAGGATGATCTTGTCAAGGAATGGAGTCGCCTCTTTGATCGCGATCTTGACGAGCAGAAGCGCAAGCTTCCCGTGATCATTGCCGAATCACAACGCGGTATACTGGAAAGCGCGATCACGCAGAGTCCCTTCATCAAGATGCTGCGCTCCTCCTTCTTCAAGAATCTCTCCGCCAAGGCGAAAAAGACCGAGGATGGCGAAAAGACCGTGTCCGAGGGCGTTGGTATTCTCGAATTTGCCTTCCGCATCAAGGCGAGCGAGGAATCCTCGCGCGACTGCAATGACGCGGAACGCGTGCTTCGTGTTGCCTATAAGATCTTCCTTGAGTTTTGCGAGTATCGCGTGAACCGTCTGGTCAGTCCCGACTGGTTTGTGATGGTATACGAGCAACAGCTGGAAGGACTGTTCACAGCCCTTGCCAAGAGCGAAACGATCCGCAAGCAGAAGAGCTATACCAACGGTACAGCCCTTTTCAATCACATCGTTTCGTGGGTCAACGATGCCAATACCTTCCTGAGTGTTCCCGATCAGGTGCTTGACGAATACGGCAACCTTCTGATCGACGAGCCCTTCCGTTATCTCGAATCCGTTCCCGTACAGAAAGCGCTTGCCGAAACCCTGCATAAGGACGACGAAGAAGATACCCCTTCGGCGTGACAGCGATCCCCGAACAGGATACAGCCCCTATATATCTAATGAAAAAATAATTTAATTCACATAAATCAAAGGAGACTTACTATTATGAGCAATAAGCAGTCCAAGCAAATTTTGCTGATTGGTGTCGGCGGTACCGGTAGCCGTGCCATTGACATTCTGACAGCCAAGATGAAAAAGCTTGGTAACCAGACCGGCAATATGATCTCGGCAATCGTATTCGATACCGACGAACGCGATGTTGCCAAGATCCAGAACGCCGTTGCCCTTCCTCTTGTCGACACACGCTATCTTGAAACGATCGTCAACTCCCTCAACCGCGAAACGGTCGAGGATTGGTTCCCCTGCTATGACGAAGCCGAAGCCAAGAAGCGCAAGATGCACCCCATTACCAAATACAGCGCGCAGGATCTGAAGTCGGGCGCAAGCCAGTGGAGAAAGAAATCCTTCCTTGCGTTTGTCAACCTTCTGCACAACGACGCACGCCGCGCACGTTTTGAAAACGCGCTCAGAAGCCTTGCTTCTCACGGCGGTGTGAACGGTGACTACGAGGTCTTTATCGTGGCTTCGATCGCGGGCGGTACCGGTTCGGGTTCGTTTATCCCGCTGTCGATGTACGCTAAGAAGTTTTTGACCGAAACCTGCGGCGTGAAGAATGTCGGTGTTACGGCAATGCTGGCAACTCCCGATATTTATCTTGACTGTCTCCATAACGAAGATGAAAAGACCAAGGTTCAGGCAAACGCATATGCCATCCTTCGCGAGCTGAACGCGATGAACCTTGTGGCATTCGGTCACAATAATCCCGATACACAGAGCAATAAGCGCTTGGCACCCATTCACTTCCATCTCGGTCACGAAAAGGACACAAAGCTCAAGGTCCTCTTCGATTCGGACAAGAAGGAGTACTGGAAGCCCGAACACGCTCCTTTTAAGAAAGTCTATCTCTTTGACCGCATCAACGGTCTTAACAGTGTTGCCGCGCACGACAGCGTGATGGCATCGGCGCTCTACAGCCTGATCTGTACCAATGTCGGTATCGCCTTCAACGGCCGCGACAACAACAATCTGCCCAAGATCGCCTCCAACCCCAACGCCATCTTTGCTTCGATGTCGGCTACCGAGATCGAATATCCCATTGATTCGATCATTGACTACGTATCGCACAAGAAGGCACTGCAAGCAGTGGAGGGCGACTGGCTGCTGATTTACGATCAGGTAGAACGCAAGATCCAGCAGGCAAGAGCTGCCGCCAAAAAGAAGGGTCAGCGCTTCACCTTCGGTCTTGACGATTATGTGGATTACGTGGACAGCACGGTTAAGAACGTGATCTCCACCAAGCTGGCAGGCCCTGAATTGACACTGATCATCAACAACGGTCTTTATAATTTCCATCAGATCAAGGAAAGCGACGGCACGGTTAAGCAGTGGCAGGAAGACAGACTGGAGCTGTATATCCGCTCCGTAGAGGATACCCTCCGCGGCTATCTCGACTGTGAGGCTGCCGACCTTCTGAAGGGCGCGACCGACACCGAAAGCAAGACCTTCCAGAAGGATATCGAATCAGCAGGTGTGTTTGCTTCCCGCGCTAAGAAGGAAGCCAAGCGCCGCGATCTGATGACCCGTGTGAAGAACAACTTCAGAAACCTCAATGCCTACTATGAGCACGCGGTTGAGAAGATTATCGATATCCAGATGGATACCATCGATGCGATCCTGCCCACCGAGAACAAGATCTCGCCCATGGCAAACAAGGAGCTTTCGCTGGTTTACAACCTTCTGACCCGCGATGGCAAGTTTATCCATCCCGTTGCCGCTTACATTATGCTCGCAAAGCTGTATAAGCTTCTCAAGAGCAAGCTGGAGGGCTTTGTGCGCTGGGAAGACATCGACAAGGGCGATCTCAACAATCTGACCTTCCCGATCGAAACCCTTTCCTCCTCCGCTTCGGGTGATGATGACAACACATCGGCTTATGTTTTTGCTACGATGGCAGTCAATCAGAACAAGCAGAAGGATTACATTGCTGAGAGCAAAAACGATCCCGTGGCAGACAGTCAGCGCCACAGAACCGATCTTTCGGCAAGCTATAAGAATCTTGCCGATGCCGCAGAAGAACAGATCAAGGGTGTGATCTTTACGGCAGTTGCCGCAACGGTTCAGAAGCTTCTGGAACGCTATCGCGCCTTCTTCAGAGACTTCTCGGATGGCAAGGATGCACTTGCCAGCAAGACGGCAGAGCTTCGCACGGCAGATGAAAACACCGATGAAAAGATCTTGGTTTGCGCAAGCGGCGCTGACAAGGATCGCGCATACGAGGCATTTGATGCCAACACCGAAGAGGATGAAGAGGCAATCGACGAGCTGTATCACGTTTGCGGTAACAGCGTCTTCACGTTGAACTACAATGCCGTTCTGGATCCCAAAGCGCCCACCGCGCTTGACAGTCTCTTCAAGGCGATCGTAGACGCTTACCGTTCGCAGCTGATGGAAGGCGATTACTACCTGACGCAGTCGACGAAGAGCGTATTTGAGGTGCTGATCGATTACTATACCGAAGTGGAAGGCAAGAGTATGCAAGATGCGGCACAAGAGGTCGGCATCCTTCTGACATACGCTCTCGGTAAAGCTGAGCCTTCGATCTTTGCTGAAGGTGAAAAGATCCAGAGCAACAGTGTCGTTATGCTTCACAATGCCAACGGCGCATATCTGAAGAAGAATGAAAACGCACTTGGTCTGAAGCATTTTGATGACGGCGAGCACAGCATTATGGAATTCGTGAAGAAGGTCGGTATCACCGCCGAGATTGAGGTTGCCGACAACACGCCTACCGGAACGCTGTATATCACCCGCAAGATCGATACCATCAGACCGACCGACGTTCCGAAGCTGAACGAAGCCGGTAAGTACTATGAAAACTACTGCACAGCACTTGCCAAGATGGCAGAAGAGGATAACGATATGTGGAATCCTCACCTTGGTATGACCCTTCACAAGCACGGCAATCTGCCCTTCATCAACCCCGATATGGAAACGGTTTACGATGAAAAGCTTGCGAAGGCTGTGATCTATACGATCATGACCGGTAACCTCCGTTACCGCACCTACTCGCGCACCAAGAACGAAAGTGCCTTCTCGGCAGTGATCGACGGTCTTGATCAGCCCATCCGTGTTGACGGCAGAGTGATCAAGGAAGACAATCTTGCCGATCTCTTCGGCTGGCTCCGTCAGTATGATAAGCTGGTTGACGAGCGTGCCGCCGCCTACGACAGAGATGTGTCCGAGGCTGTCGAAAAGCTTCCTCAGCTTGTGGGTATGGA
The DNA here is from genome assembly GCA_017453405.1 of Clostridia bacterium. Taxonomy (GTDB): domain Bacteria; phylum Bacillota; class Clostridia; order Oscillospirales; family CAG-272; genus RGIG1993. The sequence goes on along the minus strand of JAFTKF010000089.1, from coordinate 11,225 downwards.
TACGCAGGAGCTGACCCGTTCGATCACGCAGGACAGAGCGATCATTTTCCCGCTTCGTAACAATCTCTTCACCAAGATCCAGGGTGCTGAGGATGTACGTGCACTCCAGCTTGGTCTTCTTGAATTTGCATACCGCGTGAAGCTCGGCGAAGAAGCCAACCGCGACCTTGACGATGCGGAAAAGCTGTTGAGCGTTGGTTATAAGACCCTTTGCAAGTTCTGCTTCCGCCGTCTGCGCGATGATGACCACGAGGCACGCTGCAACATTTACACCCAGCAGCTGCACAAGTTCCTCGGTGAATTCATTTACGATGACACCACACAAGCACTGAGAGATCCTCACGGTTATGCCAGCGAGGTCATTCAGTGGGCAAACAGTCAGGGTTACTTCAAGACGATGGATATCGACGGCACGTATCATAACGTGACCTATAGCGAGCTTCTGAAGACCGATGAAGTGAAGCGTGCGGAGGAAGATTACAGAAAGAGAACCGGCAAGACCACTCCCGTAACGCCTGCCGAAACGCCCGCAACCCCTGTTGAAACGCCTGTAACCCCCACAGAGACGCCTGAAGGCTGATCGGCTTTGATGCCGGGATGCCGCGATCCCCTTTTTTCGTATGATTTTGTCTTTCAGGAAGGCAAAGAGCCTCCCGACCTGCCCAAGGGCAGGTCGGGAGACAGACTTTTCTATTTTCTTTATGATTTTTGTTACGTTTTCTTTCAGAAAGGAAACCTTTTATGATTACGTATGTCATCAATACCTCCAAAAACAAGACGCTTGACGACAATCTCTTGTTTGATCTTGCGGGCTATTCGAAGATCCATTGGCTGTTTTCGTCGCTGGATGCCATCGAGGGCTGTGCCGATACCATCGTGAAGGATCAGAACAAGCTGATCGGCGACTCCCTGCGCGTGGCGGTCATTCTCGATTTCTACGGCTATGACAGGATTCGTTTGCCCTATGACAGCGAGCCTGACAAGGTGCACGTGGATGTCTATAAGCCCTTTTTGCTTGCGTATCTTGTGAAGAATCTCTTTCATAAGATCCAGAAGCGCGGCTGCCGGATTACGTCTTGTGAGGTTTTCTATATTCAGAGCGATGTGGACGGCAGTTCGGAAAGTGCCGCCAACCGCAACGAGGAGATTTCCTACATCTTTTCGCTGAACGCGCAGAAGGAGGCGTTTCGTCGCGCCAATCTTTCCGCGCCGGTGATCAATGAGGATGATCCTGATGCCGATGCCAAAAAGGAAGAATACCGCCGTCAGAAGGAAGCGGACGAAAAGATCCTTGCCGAGGAATTTGAACGCTTTACGCTGTATCTGACCGAGGAGGATTCTTTGTCCTTTTCCGCAAAGGAATATTGCTATCGCGATAAGGCTTCGATCGGCGCGTTTGTCGATGCGATCCGTATCCTGATGCTGGATAATAAATCGATCGTTCACCACATCCACCCGACAACGGGTGAAATGTCGGTACACGCGGCGTATGACAATCTGACCCTTTCCTTCAATCTGATCCGCGAGTACGAAAGCCCAAGTCACTCGTCAGAGGGAAGCGAAAAGACGGTGATCGTGGAAAAGCTTGACAAAGAAGCGCTGAAAGTGTATCTGCGTACGGCGTATGCCAAGATCGATGCCGCCCGTGAGAAGGCGGTGGACGACAGAAAGACACCCCGTTACTACACCCTGACACTGCCCGAGTCGACACAGCGCAAGACCAAAAAGGAAGAAACACTGCTTCCCGATCTTGTGGACGAGAACATCGAAGTCGACGCGATGTATCAGAACATTCTGACCTATGCCTCCCACGGGGATTCGGGTATGGACCCCGAGGATGTCAAGGAGCTTGACGCGCTGGTGAAAACCTATATTTCTGCCCGTCACGACAAGCGTATGTCCGAGGTTGAACGCGAATTTGCCGATAAAATTGCCAAGGGCAACCTGAAAAAGACCGAGGATAGCTGTCCTACCGAGGACGATTACCGCCGCGCGATCGGGGCAAAGCGTTCGGAGCTGGAGGCACTTCTTGCCACCTCGCTGGATGCGGAATATGTCAACGTGCCTTTTGACGAGGAAAAGAAGCGCGCGGATAAGGCGTATGAGAAATATCACGCCGCGAAAGCCGATCAGAAGGCGCATCTTGTGGGAGATTGCCTGTTGTTTCTGATCACACTGTTGGCAATGATCATTCCCTATGCCGCGCTTCAGTGCTATGAAGCGCCCTTCGCGCTGAAATCGATCATTTTGTACGGCATTGCGGCGGGTGTGTTCGGAGGACTTCTCATCTTTTCCTATTTCGTTCACCTGCTTCCTGCCGTCAACCGTATGCACCGCGCCGAAAACGAGATGCGTGCGATCTACCGCAGCTGCCTTGAAAAGCGCCAAAAAGCATTTGCCAAGCTGCAAAAACGCTATGAACAGCAGCTTTTAGATATCGAGACCATTCGCTATGAGATCCGTCAGATCGAAGAGCTTCATCGCATCAACCGCGAAATTTTCCAGAATATCACGCTCCATCGCGTGATGCTTGAAAAGGTAGCGGTGGTGCTGAAATCGATGATGAGCCATCTCGATATTCCGATCAACTACAACTACGACACCGAATCGGTGGAGGATGAATTCTTCCCCGATGAAGGCATTATGAGTGACAAGAATCGGATTTATAAGATTCTGTCGCTTGAAAATATCAAGAATTTGTTTCTGAAAGAAGGGAGATGATAAGCTGTGATCGTACTTGCGAAACTTTTGATCATTTTGGCTGTACTGGGATTGCTTGCTTATCCGCTTCTGCCTCTTTCCAAGAAAATGAAACGCATATCGACCTGCCGCAGCCTCCGTTACGATCATCCTGAAAACCGCAAAAACTTTGTATTCGTGTTAGTGGCGGCGGTAGAAACGGTCTTTCTGTGCGCGGTGATCCAGCTTCTCTCTCGCTTCGGCAATTTCCTGATGGGACTGCCCCTTCTTGACAAGCTGTTTGCCGCGGTATCCGACAAGCTGTCCGATCAGGCGAAATACATCATCACGGTTGCTGTGATGGTGGTGATCGTCAATCTGATCGCACTGTATGTCTTTGTGATCCTCAAGGCGTTTGTGAAAAAGCTTGTGATGGAATACGCCCTGCTTTCGGACGAGGAGCGTATGAAGCGCAAGGAAGAGAAGAAAAAACAGCGTCTTGAAAAGAAGAAAAACAAAAAGAATAAGAAGACACCGAAGACCCCCGAGGAAGAAGAGGACGACAAGAAGAAGACCGTGCCCACTCCCGATCCCGTGCCTTCGGACACTACCCCTGTTTTCCCGCGCGTGAAAAAGCCCAAGACTCCCGAAGAAGAGGATGAGGATGATCCCGACGATCTGGAAGGCGTGATCTCCTGGGCAGAAGGCAACGAAAATGCACTGAAGCCCCGTAGGAACCGTTTTCTCGGTTTGTTCTTTGAAGGTGATCATTACGAATACGCTCTTCCGTGGGTGCATCGCGTAACGGCGATCTTACAGCTGTTCCTGATCCTTACCGAGGTTCTGTATTTTACCTTCTTTTTTGCTCTCTTGCTCGCGGTATTTTTCCCGCTTCCCGAGGGCTTTTACGGATTTTTGCGCTCGGTGACCGAGAATCTTTACATTTATCCCTTTGTATCCATCATCTTCCTGCAGGAGCTTGTGAATACCTTTAAAGCCCCCGTCAAGGAAGGCAAGCTTGCCAAGGATGTGGATAAGAAAAAGAAGGATGAAGATAAAAAGTCGAAGGAAGTCGATCTTGAAAAGCTTCATAAGGAGATCCTTTCTTCCTACGGGGAGGAGCACTGCATCCGCTTTTTCCCGGCACTTGATCACAAAAAAGTCAATGAATACGATGTTACCAACAAAACCTATGCTCCTGCAATCCGCTATATTGCGGGTCAGATGAAGCTTCTTTCGGGCAGAGTGGTTCAGCGGTATCTCGAAGGCATTGACGCGCTGTTCAATAATACGCATATTTCCTTTGCCGCCTCCTTCTATTCGGAGCTTGGCGAATATCTGATCACGTATACCTATACCCGTCTCTTGGCGGGCGAGCGCCAGCTTTTCATCGTATCCGACAAGAGCCGCGTGAAGCCCTTGAAGCAGTATATCAGCGAACGCCTGATGGCGCTGACCGGCTGTACCGAGGAAGCGACATGGCAGGTTCTGACGGTGGATGACAAGCGCCTTGTGCAGGCAGATGTTCTGATTGCTTGCCCCGAAGATTTCAAGAGTGATGACATTATCGAACACTCCCCCGATTTCTTCGAGGAGGCTTGTAACGCGATCTTCGTGGATGCCGACCGTATTCTGACGCTCGACAGCTATCTTTGCCCGATTATGGCAGTCCGTTTACAGCAGGCAACGCAAGGACGCATTCGCTTTGTGTTCCTGTCCCGCAATATTCTGCACGGCTTTGCCAACAGTCTCAGAAAATTCTTCTGCATCAATGAAGTGCTTGACTATTCCAGCCTGGAAGAAAACGAAAAGGTCAGCTATTATCTCTGGAATCGCGAAAGCACCCGTATTTATCAGGGCCGTGAGCAGAGAACGACGGCTGTGGAAAGCAAGATCGCCGCTCTTTCTGCCGATTACGGCGTGGACGGTGTTCGCGTTCTGACCGAATCACCCTTTGACAATGTCGAAAAGAAGGAACTGATCGACCATCGCGTGGAATTCAACGAATTTCACAAGACCGTGCCCGAGATCAACTATCTCGTGACGACCGACGAGGGGTATAACCTTGCTTCGGCGATCTATGGCTACACCCGTTTCCGCGGTAAGAAGGAATCGATTCTGCATATCGTATCGAAGCCTTATCTCCTGCGTGAATATTTTATGGCGCATATCGAGCGCTATGTCAACCGTTCTTCCTTTATTCAGCCCCGTGTGACCGAGCACGCCTGTGACAGAAAGATCTCGCTGTTGCGGATCTTCTGCGAGGCATCGGCAGGCGCCGGCATGGTGGAGGAGGAATTCACCACGCAGATGCACTCGATCCTTTCGGGGGTTGCTACCTGTGCATCCCTGCCGCTTTGCCCCTTCTGCGAAAAGCTGGAGCAGGAATTCAACAAAAACGGCTCGCTGACGACACTGCAGTATGCGGCGTATGTGATCGCGGGACTGCTGGATAACGAAAACACCCCTGAAAAACTCAGTGAGGGCAATCGCGTTCACGACTATTTCGTTTATACCAACGAGGAGAACCGTTCCTCGGCGATCAAGAGCGAGATCACGCGCGTGCGCTTTGGCAAGATCCGTTCGGTGTTCGAACGCGTGCTTTGCTGTAACGAGCGTGTGGCACTTCGCTTACACGATACGACGATCGGCATGCTGGATACCTTCCCGACCCGTGTAAAGCAACAGTATCAACCCGGTCAGACCATCCTTTACAACAACCGTGTGTATGAGATCTCCTCGATCTCGGCTGACGGCAGTGTGATCTATCTCCGTCAGGAATCGATCACCGATGTCAAGTATCTGGATACCGTGCCGATCCGCCGCTATCTGGTCAATGCCACCGAAAAGCTTGGCGATCAGCCCCACCGTGTGACCTTTACACGCGGCAATGTCAGCTCGATCGAGCTTTGGCGTATGCGTGCCGATGTTGAGGCTGAGACCTATGCGTATCACTGGCTTGTTACCGACAGTCAGGTGCTGGACTTTGTCAAGGGCGTTTCGGGCGATAAACTGATCAGCGCCGAGACGGTTGAAAAGGAAAAGCGCGCCTTCAAGAAGAGCCCGCTGCTTTCGCTTTCGATCAAAGCCTCCGAGGAGGGCGGTAAGTGCAGTGACCGTATGCGTATGCTGCTTGCCGCGGTCTTCAATGAATTTATCCGCACGATCTTCCCGGATGCGTATCGCTGTATCGTGGTATGCCCCGTGCTTGCCGAGCCGCTTTCTTATGAGAACGGCAGTGCGATCGTAAGCTACGAGGATCACGTGAAGACGGTATATCCGTATCTCAAAAAGGATAGCTCCTTTACGACCGAGGATAACGAGATCCGTCTTCTGATCATCAATGACTGTTCGGAGGATATTGGTGTTCTGGATCTTCTTTACAACTCGGCGGCATCTCTGATTCAGGAATTTTTAACCAATATTTACGGTTATCTCTATTGGCTGAAGCAAAATCCCTCACTTGCGGGCGGTCAGAAGCACTATATTTACTTCGGTGCCGACAAGCTTCCCGAGGTATACGATCTCGAAAGCTGCTGTCGCCTGCTGAAGGGCTTCAATAAGATTTTCTCGGACGGCAAGACCGACAGTATGACGGTCATTGAGGAGGATGAAGAGGAAGAACTTTACTGCACCTTCTGCCACGAAAAATTAGAGCGCGGCAGACATTTCTACTTCAATCACAACAGCAAGAAGCGGCGCATTTGTATGGACTGTCTGACACGTTCGGTGGACGATGCGTCCCAGCTTGAAAAGCTGTTTGAAGGCGTGAAGAAGTATTGGGAAAAGACATTTGAGGGCGAGGCGCTTCCTGAGGGCGTGACTGTTGCGCTTGATAGCGAATACGTTCTTGAAAACGAGCCTTTCTTCAATGAAAACTTCAGCCGCATCGACCGTCAGGCGAAGAAGATCATGATCGAATGCGCAATTCCGAGCGATACTGCGCAGGCGGCGATGCTGCAGGGTCTTCTTGCTATCTGGCAGAGCGAAAGAAATCTTGAAATTTCCTATGCCCGTGCACAGCGCTATTATGAAGAGCTTCTGTATCTTCTCTCCCTTGACAAAGCCGTTCCGACGGCGGGCGGCAGCCTGACACCCGAGCAGCTTCGCGCGGCTCAGCTGTATCTCTTACTGCCGAATCACGACGGCGCAGGTCTTGTTTCCTTTGATCCCAAGATGTTTGACCGTGTGCCGCTGGATGACGGTTCGATGCCCGAGGATCGCGGTCTTACCGCAACTCGCCACATTATTTCGCTTTTGGATGCCGACCTTGTCGCGCAGATCACCGAGCTTTGCGAATATATTCTTGAAAACGGCATTACCGATAAGCGCACGAGCTTTACCTTCCTTCAGGAAAAGAGCGCGTTGATCTCGTCGGTTTCGGTGGTCGATGATGTTGTGGAGGATGATGACACGACCGAAGACGGTCTGTTTGATCCCGATGACATTCCGCGCTTCTGGAAGATCTATCTGCGCGGTCACAAGGCAAGTACCTATGACTTCCGTCTTCCCACTGAGCTTTCGGAAAAAACCGATGATACAACAGAAGTAACCGACGAAACCGAGGTTACCGAAGAAGAAAAGACCGAGGAGACCAAGGGCAAGAAAGCGCCCAAGAAGCCGAAGAAGACCGCCGACGAAAAGCGTGTGGAAAAGGACAGAAAGCGTTTGTACGGCAAGATCAAGACCGGTATGGAGCTTTGCCCGAAGGAAAAGGACGAAGACACCAATCCGAAGATCCGTCTGTATAACGAGATCGTTCGTCACATTGCGGACATTGATTCCTCTTGGTTTGAGATTCCGACAATGCCGAAAGCCGATCTCGACAGCGTATATGCGATGGTACGCGGCGACTATCCCGAGCTGTTCTGGCTGGATACCTATTACTTCCCGGATGATAAATCCCCCACAATTTCCAAGATTTGCCTTGGCTTCCGTTGCCTGACCTCGTCGGGTAAGGTGGATTACGAACAGATCCGCATCAAACGCGAGGCAATCCGCAAGGCGGCAAAGCCCTTCCTGAAGGGTATTACGAGAAAGACAGATCCCTATAAGGCGGTTCAGATCATCTACCGCCGCCTGATCCTGACGCTCGACTATGACGGCGTGGGTCTCGATGCCGGTGTGGATGAGGATATCACGCGCGACGATTCGCTCCGTTCGCTGTATTCCGCGCTTGTCGATCACAAGGTCGTTTGCGCAGGCTATGCGGTAGCGATGCAGTATCTCTTGCACGCGGTGGGTATTCCTTGTGCGTATGTCATCAGTGAAAAGGGTATTTCCTGCTGTCACGCCTTCAACCTCTTCAAGATCGGCAAGGAATGCTATTATCTGGATGCCACATGGGGTGACCGTTCGGATACCAAGGATAAGTATTCCGAAGACGATAAGGATAAGATCTTCTATAATTATTTCTGTACACCGATCCGCGAATTCAAGATGGTCAATGCTTACGAAGAAGCTAAGCGTCATGATCTTGAGATGATGCATACACCGCGCCGTGCTTACTATCCGACACTGGAGGATATGATGGCAACGCGTCTTGAGCATCACCGCGCACGCGGCAGTTACTTCGACCGCTATGACGAAAACAAGATCAAGCAGGCTTTGATCAAGCAGGTCAAGGAGCACGATGAAAAGACAATGGGTGAATTTATGTTCCATTTCCGTTGTCCCGACGCCGCCACGACCAAGCAGTTGATCGCATCGCTTCTGGAAAGCGGCGCGTTCTACAAGATCATAAGCGCGGCAAAGGAAGAGCTTTCGTCGAAAGAGGCAAAGCTTCTTAAAAAGCGCTATGCGTGGTATCCCGCTAAGAAGGATGGTCACGGAAGACCGATTATTTCCTATTCGGGTGCGGTTACGGTTGTATTTACGAATTGAGGTTAGTATGCAGTATCTGATCGTTGTGGATATGCAAAATGATTTTATTTCGATGGCACTCGGTACGAAAGAGGCAGTCTCGATCGTACCGAGGGTCAAAGACAAGATCCTCGGCTTTGCGGGCAAGGTGATCTTCACGCGCGACACGCACGGTGAAGAGTATCTGAGTACGCAAGAAGGAAAAAAGCTTCCCGTGGTGCACTGTGTGAAGGGCACGCGGGGCTGGGAGATCGAGGATTCTTTAAAGACACTGCGTTGTGATGCCGTGTTTGACAAACCCACCTTTGGCTCGGTGGCGCTGATGGAGTATCTTGTCAAGGAAAACGCCAAGGAGCGCGTAGAGGCAATCACGCTTGTCGGGCTTTGCACCGATATTTGTGTGATCTCCAATGCGATGCTGATCAAAGCGGCGCTTCCCGAATGTGAGGTACTGGTAGACAGCGCTTGCTGTGCCGGTGTGACCCCCGAAAGCCACGCCCGCGCCCTCGGCGCAATGGCATCTTGCCAGATTCAGGTGATTTGACTTATAAAAACAGAGGATCATTTGCGTGATGCTCTTAACGGAGTATTGGTAAGAAAAACACAGATACGCAGATCCCTGTAAGGATATTTACATATTTCGGCAGAGACATTGTTTTCTCTGCCGATTTGTGTTATCAATGAATATATTAACGATTTAAAGGAATAAATATGTCGCTAGATTATAACGAAAAGAATATTATTCTTGCCAAAAATCTACGCAAAAACGCAACACCGCAGGAGAATCATTTATGGTACGACTTTTTGTCAAAATACGAAGTGAGATTTCAACGCCAAAAAGCAATCGATAATTTTATAGCGGACTTTTACTGTCACAAAGCAAAATTAATTATAGAAATCGACGGTTCACAGCATTATACCGAAAAAGGCAGGCAAAAAGATGAATTTCGAACAGAAATCCTTGAAGGCTATGATTTGAAGGTAATTCGATTTACAAACAGACAAATCGATACTAACTTTTGGAGTGTCTGCGAGTATATCGATGCTACCGTGAAAGCATCCCTCCCGGAGGGAGCCTTATTTGGCGCTCCGTTGTCTTTTTTGCAGTTCTTTTGCTTTGCATCTACCTATATTATATAGTCTCGACCAATGCAAAGGTTGCGCAATAGTAGGAGCACGAAAATCCAACCGAAACCCGTAGGGACAGGCGTCCCCGACTGTCCTAGACACCTCAACAAATCGGGAATGTAATCACGACCAATTTGCCCTAGGGGAAGGAACATCAAAATCGAACGGCAATTGGACAGTCGAGGACTGTACAGTGTAGTATGATAGTATACAGGTAATACAAGATGATTGTATACAGTTTTGTGATATAATAAAAGGCAAGAAAATGACCAAAAGGAGGTTATTTAAATGCCTTGGAAGGACAAAACTGTGGAAGAATTAAGAAAAGAATTTGTAGAGGCTGCAAAGGTCTCCCGAAACTTCAGCTCGCTCTGCCGTGAGTTCGGCATAAGCCGAAAAACAGGTTACAAGTGGGTAGAGCGTAACAATCAATCGTGCTCCATGTCAGACAGAAGCCACACACCGCATCACGTTCCCAGCAGAACATCAGCCGAAATTGAAGAAGCAATTTTGCGAGTTCGCGCTGACAATCCCGAATGGGGCGCAAAAACGATCTTAAAGGTGCTTGAAAACAACGGTTATACTGAACTTCCGTGTATCCGAACGGCAAACAACATTCTGCAAAGAAACGGTTGTATCAGCGAAACAGAATCACAAAAGCGCAAGGAGTTCCTTCGCTTCCAACGAGAGCATTGCAACGAGCTTTGGCAGACCGATTTCAAAGGAGATTTTCTCTTGCTTGATGGTACGCGTTGCTTTCCTCTTGACATCATAGACGACTGCTCGCGCTTTTGTCTTTGCATAGATGCCAAGGAAAAAGCGGGTGGGATAATCCCATCGTTTGAAGCTGTTTTTAAGAAATATGGGCTTCCAAAGGCTATATTATCTGATAATGGTGGTGCATTTGCGGGATTTAAGGGTGGTTATACACTCTTTGAGCGATGGCTTATGGATTTGGACATACTTCCGATACATGGTCGCCCTCTGCACCCGCAAACACAAGGAAAGATCGAACGGTTTCACCGTACGATGAAGAATGAACTTCTTAAAAGAAATACTTTTCTTGACCTTGCCGATGCAGACAAACACCTTAAAGAATGGCGTATTAAGTATAACGAGATCAGACCGCATGAGGCGATTGATATGCGGTGTCCTGCGGATGTTTACATACCAAGCGAAAGAAAATATCCGGAAAGGATAAAAAGCTATGAATACAGCGGGTTGCATCGCATATTAAAGGTCAACTTTAAGGGTTATCTGAGATTTGACAGCAAGGTATTTTACTTGAGTGAATCTATGGTAGGAGCAGAGTTGGAGTTACGAATAGAGGGTAACGAGTTCGCTTCGCTCTGCTACCGTAACTACAAAATCGCGGAACTGGATCTGCGAACCGAGCAACTACTCAGCCGTCGCATTTCGCGCCTCGATTGAGCCGCGCGCCGCATTTGGAAGCCTCTCTCCGCTACGCTCCGTTCGGCTTCCAAATGCGCAAAGATTGAACATAAAATGTGTATACAATCCTCTTGCACAATTGTTTACAATCTTGCTCTTGACAG